>CAKSQP010000061.1 GCA_934486965.1 uncultured Eubacteriales bacterium | reverse complement strand
AAAGCAGGTCTTCGAGTTTCATAACGCCGCCTTCACGGGTCTTATAGGGTTTGCCGTCCTTGCCGTTCATCGTTCCGAAACCGAGAAATTCGAGTTCCGCGTCGGTAAGTCCAGCCTTTTTGGCACAGCGGAAAACCTGCGTAAAATGCAGTTCCTGACGGGTGTCGACAACATACCATATCTTGTCGGGCGCAAAGTCCTTTTCGCGCTGGATTATCGTCGCAAGGTCGGTCGTCGAATAAAGGTTCGAGTTGTCCGATTTTTTGATTATGATGGGAGCAACGGGCGCTTTGTCGGTCTCTTCTTCGAGATCGACTATCATCGCGCCTTCGCTTTCGTGCATGAGGTGCTTTTCGTTAAGGCGACTGACGAGTTCGTCGACATATTTATCGGCGTCGCTTTCGCCGTACCAATATTCAAAACCGACGTTCAGTTTTTCGTAGTTTTTCTTTAAGTCGGCGACCGAAACGCGCATGATTTCTTTCCAGAGGGCGATATATCCGGTTCTACCGTTCTGCAGGTCGAAAGTCGCTTTCTGAGCCTCTTTTTTATATTCTTCGTCCTCTTTGCTTCTTTTGCTTGCAAAGGGATATACTTCGCTCAAAAGTTCGGGAGTGAGGTTTGGAACGGAATCTCCCTCCTTAAAATCTTCCGAAAAACATTTTTCTTCGGGCAGGCGTTTTGAAAGTTCGGTAATGACAAGACCTATCTGCAAGCCCCAGTCGCCGAGGTGGATATCTCCGAGCGCATTGTACCCCGACGCTTTGGCAAGTCTTTTTATGCTTTCGCCGATTATCGCGGAGCGGAGGTGTCCTATATGCAGGGGTTTTGCGACGTTCGGTCCGCCGTAGTCGATAACGACGGTCTTTCCGTCTCCGACCTGCGGGACCGACAGGTTTTCGTCGGCATAAATCTCTCCTAAGAGTTCGGACATATATTCCGATGTCAAAGTCAAGTTTATAAAGCCGGGGTTTGCGACTTCGGCTTTTGCAAAGCGGCTGTCAGCAGAAAGGATTTCCGCGACTTCTCCCGCAATCTTAAAGGGGGCTTTTCTGTAAAGTTTCGCTCCGTCGAAAGCGCCGTTGCACTGGAACTGACAGAGATCTTCCCTGTCCGAAACGGTCACTCTTCCGAGGTTTTTGTCGTATCCGCATTTTTCAAACGCCGCGGCGACGATCTGCCCTAACTTTTCTGTAATGGTATTCATTAAAACTTCCCCTTTATATAATATATCCTTGTAATTATAACAAAATAACGGGCGTTTGTCAATTGACATAATGCTCGCTTTTATGATATTATAATAGGCAGAGAAAAAACGAACTCTTATCGGTTTTGACGGACTGATTTTCGTCCTGACTTCCGCAGAAACCTTGTAAATACAGCAAGTATTCACTGCGGTTCCTTTGTCGTTATGCCAAAAATCCGCACCGTGAAAACTGCCGGCACCCGCCGCAAAGAAATTTTTTGATTTTTTCTTTTTTGAGATGCGGACGGGCGATAAAAGTCCGATTCTTCTCTGCCGAAGATAAGGAGAGACACAAATGATAAACAGATTTTCAAGAACCGAAATGCTTATAGGCGACGCGGTAAAAGATTTCAAAAACCGTCATGTCGCGGTCTTCGGCGTCGGCGGCGTCGGCGGACATCTTATTCTGTCGCTCGTCCGATGCGGAATAGGCAAAATCACCGTCGTCGATAACGACGTCGTTTCGGTAACGAACATAAACCGTCAGGCGGTCGCCTTTACCTCGACCGTCGGGCAAAAAAAGGTCGACGTCATCGAAAAAATCGCAAAGGATATAAACCCCGATGTCGAAATTATAAAAAAAGGAATTTTCTTCTCGAAAGAAACGCTCGGAGAATTCGATTTCGACAGTTACGATTACGTCGCCGACGCTATCGACAGCGTGACCTCGAAACTGCTGCTTGCAGAGACCTGCAATGAAAAGAATATCCCCGAAATCTCTTCGATGGGAACGGGAAACAAACTCGACCCCGAACGTTTTACTATCTCGGATATCTCGAAAACATCGGTCTGCCCGTTGGCAAAGGTCATGCGACGTGAACTTCGAAAACGCGGAATAAAAAAATTGCAGGTCCTCTGGTCTGACGAAGAGCCGATAAAGCCGCGCCCGTCGGAAGAAAAGACCGAAAAACGGCAGACGCCGGGGAGCATTGCGTTCTGTCCCGCGACGGCAGGACTTCTTATTTCGGGAAAAATCATAAGAGACCTCGCCGAAAAAGCCGTAAAAACGCCGTTTTTGCAGAATGACGGAGAGGGGACGATTATATGAAAGAAAACAGAAAACTATTGAAAGAAGTATTAAAAGACATCAAACACGACATGACCGACGAAGAGGTTCTCGCTCTGCTTGCCGACAGCAAAATTTCGGCAAATCCCGAAAATCAAAAACCGACAGTCGGACAGAAAGCCGCCGACGCGATCGCAAAGTTCGCGGGAAGTTGGGCGTTCATTTTCTCTTTTTCCGGAGTACTTATTCTGTGGATGGTCGTAAACGCCGTGCTTGCGTCAAACGCTTTCGACCCGTATCCTTTCATACTTCTCAATCTCGTTCTTTCCTGCGTTGCGGCAATTCAGGCTCCGCTCATTATGATGAGCCAGAACAGACAGGAGGAAAAAGACCGCCGTCGCGCCGAAAACGATTATAAAGTCAATCTGAAAACCGAAATTATGATAGAAGATCTTTATGACAAAGTCAATATAATACTTGCAAAACAGACGGAACTTGAGAAAAAGATAAAAGCCGACGAACAGTCGCGTTCTTCGGCGGAATAATGTGAAAAAAGCGCAGGAATTCCTGCGCTTTTTACGTTATTTTTTGAGTTTATGCTTGAAATCCACCGTGATTTTTCCGAAATATTCTCTCTTTTCGACGGTCATCGGAAAGAGGCGCGCGTCGTAAAGCCTGTCCTGCGTTTCCTCCCGCGAACCCGCGACGAAAAACGGCTCTCCGAACGCCTTGAGAATTTTGCCCATGTCCTTTGAAAAGACCGATTTTTCCGAACCGAAATCCTTTTCCTTTGTCTTTTTCATCGGAAAGGTTATCTCGATTTTCCCGTTGCGGTTAAATACCCGTATCGGCGACTGCTTTTCGGTGTCCCGCAGGGCGAGCGCCGAGAAATATGCATGTGAGAAAATAAAGAAAAAGTCTTTCTGCCTGCGGCATTCGGGGCTGTCTTTTACTGTTTCGTAATATATCTTTTCTCTTTGCGAAAACAGGTTTACGTTTTCGAAAGAGACGGTTTTCAGTTTTTCTCTTTTCGGTCCGTAAAGGGAATATACCGCCCCGATGTAGGGGCAAAGGTCATGTACGGCGTCTTCCTTGCCGAATATCTGGACGCCCCACGCCGTCGGCAAAAGACGCTTTCCGTCGTATTTTACCGCTCCGAAGACCGCGCAGACGACGTCTTCGCCGAAACGGTCGATATCTTTGTATTTTCTTCCTGCGGCAAGTTTTCCGGCGACCTTTTCGACGGTCCTTTTGTCGAAAGTGACGGAAAAGTCTTCGTCCACGGTTATTTTCGAGTCTTCGCTTTTTACGGTCATTGCGGGAAAGAGCCTTGTCGGAGCGCCGTCCTTTCCTATCCCGAAAGCGATACCCCGCGGTGTCGCGGAATGCATATCCGCCGCAGGCACCGTGAATTTAAGGTGAGTTTCGGGAAAGAGAACGTCCGAAAGCATGAAGACGGGCGGATTTGAGTTTTCGGCGACGTAATTTGATATTTCGCGCCGCATTTTCCCGTCGGCAAGACGTTCTCCCTCGGCAAAGATAACTCCGCCGCCCGAATTCGAGATCGCGATAGCCGCGGTGAGAATTTCTTTTTTGAAAAATGGGGATTCGTCGCAGTTTATCATTACGACGTGCGCTTTTCTTCTCATTTCGTTTTCTCCGTATTGAAAAACCGGGTTTCGAAAAGCCCCGTTTTCTTTTCAAGGATTTTGCAGAAGAAATATGCGATAAGAGCGATTACGGTGCCGAATATCATTCCCGCAAAAACGTCGGTGGGGTAGTGGACGGTAAAATATATTCTCGAAAAAGCGGTAAGGACGGCGACTGTATACGCGGGAACAGCCCATTTTTTATTCGTGAGCGAAAGGAAGAGCGCTCCGCAGAAAGAAACGGTCGCGTGTCCCGACGGGAACGAAAATTCGCCGGGGCGCTTTATTAAGAGAGAAAATTCGTCGATTGCAAAAGGTCGCGGGCGGGCGACGATGTTTTTCACCGCTAAATTTACGATCAAAAGGCAGAGAACAAGGGCGACAGCCGCGAAAAAGCCCTGTTTTCTGTATTTTTTCGAAATAAGCAGAAGGAGCGCGAACGCTATCCATATAATTCCCGTTTCCGAGGCGTAGGTGAAAATTTTGAAGAAAAAAGTCAGAAACGGATTCTGAAAATTGTTTTCGACGAAATGAAGGACAGAGAGGTCCCATGCGGTTATCGCGTCCATAATATCACTCCTTTTTCAATATAATATCATCGGGCGAAATTTTTGTCAACATAATTATGTTAAAAAAAAGAACAAACGGAAAAACTATTGATTTTTCGGATATTATTATGTATAATGAAATTAAGAATTTTCCGAAAGGGGCAAATTATGAACACTGTTGATTTTGCTAAAAAAATGCGTCGGCTCATTCTCGACGAAGTTTATTACGCTCAAAGCGGACACCCCGGCGGATCTCTTTCCGTCACGGATATCCTCGCATATCTTTATAACGAAGAAATGAACGTTTCCGCGGATAAGGCGGACGACCCCGACCGCGACCGTCTCGTCCTTTCGAAAGGACACGCCTGCCCCGCTCTTTACGCGGCGCTTGCGCTCAAGGGCTATATCCCCGAAAAGGATCTCAAAACGTTCAGAAGTATTGACAGTTACCTTGAAGGACACCCCGATATGAAAAAGATCAAGGGCGTCGATATGTCTTCGGGTTCTCTCGGACAGGGCATTTCCGCCGCCTGCGGCATGGCTCTTGTCGGCAAGAAAGAAAACAGACCTTACAGAGTTTTTGCTATCCTCGGCGACGGCGAACTCGAAGAGGGTCAGGTCTGGGAAGCGCTCATGTTTGCGGGACATTACGGACTTGACAACCTCGTTGTTATCGTCGACCACAACGACCTGCAGATAGACGGCAAGATCGACGACGTTATGAGCCCGAAACCGTTCAACAAGAAGTTTGAGGATTTCGGCTTCGACGTTATCGAGACCGACGGCGAAAATCAGTATTTCATAAAGAGAGCCTTCGATTGGGTAAGGGAACACAAGGACGGCAGACCTTCCGTCATCATTTCCCACTCCACCAAGGGAAGCGGTATTTCTTTCATGGAGGGAGATCCGTCGTGGCACGGTAAAGCACCCAACAAAGAAGAATACGAAAAGGCAATAAAGGAGGTAGAATAAGATGTCGGAAATGAAAGCATTAAGAGACGCTTACGGCGAAACTCTTGCCGAACTCGGCGAAAAATACGATAACCTCTATGTTCTTGACGCCGACCTTTCAAAGTCGACCAAGACCGAAATATTCGCGAAGAAATTCCCCGAAAGATTTATCGAATGCGGAATTGCCGAGGCGAATATGATGTCCGTCGCTTCGGGAATGGCGACCTGCGGAAAGATAGTTTTCGCTTCTACTTTCGCAATGTTTGCCGCAGGAAGAGCGTATGAACAGATAAGAAATTCGATAGCATATCCGCATACGAACGTCAAGATAGTCGCGACCCACGCAGGGCTTACCGTCGGCGAAGACGGCGCGACCCACCAGTGCCTCGAAGACCTTGCTCTGATGAGAGCGATCCCCGGAATGGTCGTCATCTCGCCGTCCGACGCTTATCAGATGAAAGCGGCGCTTAAATTTGCGTGCGAATATAACGGCCCCGTTTATATCAGAGCGGGAAGACTTGCGGTCCCCGTTGTCTACGACGACAGTTTCGTCTTTACTCCCGGCTGTTATAAAAAGGTCGCCGACGGTGAAAACATAACTCTTATGTATACAGGCGCTTTTTATGAGACCGCGATGAAAGTAAGGGAAATGCTCGCAAAATTCCATATAAATCTCAAGGTCATAGACGTTCCGTCGATAAAGCCTTTTGCTGTCGATGCCGTCAAAGAAGCGGTAAAAGACGCTTCGATGATAATAACTCTTGAAGATCATAACAATATCGGCGGTTTCGGTTCCGCGGTCTGCGAGACACTGACCTCTCTGGATATCCCCGAAAGAGTCAGAGTTCTCCGCCTCGGTTCGGGCGACAGATTCGGAAAATCGGGCAAGGCGGCAGACGTCCTTGCAAAATACGGCCTTGACGCAAAGGGCGTTGCAAAAGCGATAGTCGCTGAAAAATATCCCGAATTTCTCGATGCGATAAACGCCGAATTCTAAGGAAAATTATGAAAAAGTACAGACCTACGCGATATAAGGAGGAAACTCCGATAAAAAAGAAAAACGGCTGGATATATACCGTTCTTATCGTCTTTTTTGCAGCAGTATTCGCCGTTTCTCTGTTCTTTATAGTAAAGGATCTGCTTTCCGACCGCGAAACCTCCGAAACGATAAGCGGCGTTCTTTCCTTAAAACCGATAGATAAAAAGGAAAACGGCGCGGGAGACGGAGATTCCGACGAGACCGACCCGAAAGCGATCTACTCGCTCGGCGACTTTTCGGCGTTCACTTCTGTGAATTCCGATACCGTCGGCTGGTTTTATATGCCCTGCGAAACTTCTTCAAAAGGGCTTCCGATAGAACTTCCGCTCCTCTGGAAAGACCTTTCGGATAAAAATGAGCAGAACTATTATCTGTCCCACGATTTTTACGGCAGGAAAAGCGACAACGGCTGGGTCTATATATCCGACGCCTGCAACGGCAGCGATATAACGGAAAACCGAAATCTGCTCATCTACGGTCACGCCCGCAGTTACAAGATGTTCGGAGGGCTTAAAAATCTCAATAATGATAAGGCATGGCAGGAAAGCGCCGACAGCCACTATATCAAGATAAGCACTCCGTACGAAGATTCGGTCTGGGAAATTTTCTCATGGCACGAAACGACCGTCTACGATAACTACTGGCAGACGGAATTCAAAAACGACGCCGAATTCCTCGAATACGCAAACAGGGTCCAGAGTCAGGACCAACTCAAGTGTTTTACGAAATTCGAGTTTACAAAGGACGACAGGATAATGACCCTGTCGACCTGCAAATCGCTCAACGAAGACGTCAGGGTCGCGGTCCATGCGAAACTGATAACTTCCGTAAAACGCGAAACGGCAACCGAATAAAAACATACAGGGAAGCGACATTATCGCTTCCCTGTTGCAATTACCGTTCTTTTCCGGTGTAGTATATATGTAAAGAGAAAATGCCTGTGAACAGTTCGGATATCCGAAAGGAGAACTTATGAAACGGAAACTTGCGGTTATTCTTATTGCTTTTTGCGGAATTCTTCTTTTTTCGTGGTGCGCCGAAAACAATAATGAAAGGTTTTCTGCGGTGCCGATAAAAACCTTGACAGAGCCATTGTCCGAAGAGTCGGATATCGGCGACGTTGTCGCGGCTTTTTCGGCTCTTTGCAAAAGCAAGGAGTGCTCCGAATATATTGCAGACGGCGGGTCTGTCGAAAAACTCGGAAAAGCAGATGAACGGTATGAATTATACAGGATAGTTCCGCCCGACGCGACGGGGGATACCGTTATGACGTACGGCACGTTTCAGGGCTTTGAAATTGTTTCGGGAACGGGATACAGCCCGTCTGCCTTTGCCCTGTATCTGTTTGATACGCAGGACAAAGTTATGTATACGATTGAGGACGGCGAGGGGCTTGCCGATTTTTCGGAAGTATACCGACTGTTACCTCAGAATATGAAAAAGGGAAGCGACAAAGTCGCTTCCCTTTAATGATATTCAGCAAATCACGCCGCCGCCGAGGACGGTGTCTCCGTCATAGAAGACCGCCGCCTGACCTTTTGTCGCGGCTCTCTGCGGTTCGTCGAAGACGATTTTTACGTCCTTTTCGCCCGTTACAAAAACGGTCGCGGGCGTTTCGGGCTGACGGTACCTTATCTTGACCTTTGCCCTGAAAACTTCGGGCGGAGTTTCAAAGGCGATAAAATTCACGTCGCGGGCGGAAATTTCCTTTGTGAAAAGGTCTTCGTTCCGTCCGAGAACGATTCGGTTTTCATCGGGCAGAATGTCGCAGACGTAAAGCGGTTCGTCGGAGGAGATGCCGAGCCCTTTGCGCTGTCCTTTCGTGTAGCCGATTATCCCCTTGTGTCTGCTGAGAATTTTTCCGTCTTTATCGGTAAAAACGCCCGACGGATAGTCCTTTCCCGTATAATTTCTGATAAATTTCGCATAATCGCCGTCGGGAACGAAACAGATATCCTGACTGTCGGGTTTCTGCGCGTTATAAAACCCGTTTTCTTCGGCAATTTTCCGCGTTTCGTCCTTGTTCATTTCCCCGAGCGGGAAAGCGGTATGGGCAAGTTCGTCCTGCGTCAATGAATATAAAACATAACTCTGGTCTTTTTTGGGGTCGGCGGCTTTCTTTAAGAGATAGCGGCCGCCCTCTTTTTCTATATTCGCGTAATGCCCCGTGTCGATTTTTTCACAGCCGAGTTCCTTTGCGCGCAGGAAAAGTGTTTCGAATTTCAGATATCTGTTGCAGTCGATACAGGGGTTCGGCGTTCTGCCGTTTTCGTAGTCGGAAATGAATTTCGAGATGACTTTTTCCTTGAAACCGTCGGTAAAATTGAAAACGTAATATTTCATTCCGAGCCTGTATGCTACCTGCCGCGCGTCTTCGACGTCGTCAAGCGAACAGCAGGACTTTTCTCTCGGAATTCCCGCGTCTTCGTTCGAAAAAAGCCGCATCGTAACGCCGATACATTCATATCCCGCTTTTTGCATGAGATAAGCGGCGACGGAAGAATCCACGCCGCCGCTCATGGCGATAAGTGCCTTTTTCATTATTCGTTAAAAAGGGCTGTCGACAGATATCTGTCGCCTGTGTCGGGGAGAAGCGCGACAACGGTCTTGCCCTCGTTTTCGGGACGTTTTGCAATTTCGATTGCCGCATGGAGAGCAGCACCCGAAGAAATTCCGACAAGAACGCCTTCCTTTTTGCCGATAAGTCTGCCTGCCGCAAACGCTTCTTCGTTTTCGACGGGGAAAACTTCGTCG
>CAKSQP010000060.1 GCA_934486965.1 uncultured Eubacteriales bacterium | reverse complement strand
ATCCACAGCACCATTTACAGTGTAGCATATGTCCTTGGAGAGGGACACTAAAAACTACTACTTTATTATACGAGGATATCTCTGTATGAAAGACAATAATCTCGTTGCAAATCCCAACAAAATTCACTGTCTTCTCGATACTCTGCTTTTCTTGATCGCGGAAGCCGCAGGCGTTCTGGTTTATTTTCTTCTGAAAATCGACTCTCCCGCGACAAATCTCGAAAAAGGGCTTCAGACCGCGCTTGTCTGCGGACTTATCGTCCTTACTCTCTTTATGGGAACGGGCGTTATCTTTTCTCTGCGTTCGATCTATCCGCGCGCCATTCTCACCGTCACCGACGAAAAAGTGCTTCTTGAGAAGAAAAAGGAGATATTGCTTTCGGATATCGAAAGCGTTTCTTCGAACGGCGGGAAAAAACTTGTGATAAAATCGAAAAGCGGAGACGTCATCTCAATTCGGAAGACCGACGTAAACGTTCCTTTGGAAACGCTTGAATACGCAATAAACCTGCGTATCGGAAAGGTTGAAAAATGAAAATTCTGAAAAAAATACTCAAAATCGTTCTTATAATCATTTTGGTTCTCCTCGTTCTGTGGGGCGTTGCAAATCTCGCAAAATTCGTTATTTACCCCGATTATATGCAACAGAGACAGAACGTCTGCTCTATCCCCGACCTCAATAACGGCTTTATCCCGCAGGGAATAACCTACGATGCCGAAAGCAATTCCTACATAATGAGCGGATATATGGGCGACGGCGTTGCTTTGTATGTCGTTACCGATTCGGGCTATAAGGAAGTCAAACTTCTCACCGCCGACGGCAAACCTTTCGAAGGGCACGGCGGCGGAGTTACCGTCGCGGGCAAATACGTCTACGTTGCCGACGGCGGCTGTCTTACCGCTTTTAATATCGCCGATATCAGAGCAAACGACACAGCGACCGCAGTAAAGGAAATAAAAGTCGACAACAGCGCGTCTTACGTTTCGTCCGACGAAAATTACGTTTACGTCGGCGAATTCTACCGCGCGGGAAACTATGAGACCGAAGAAAGCCATTACTTCACGACCCCCGAGGGTGAAGAAAACAAGGCTATCGTTTCGGCATACAAAGTTGAGGCGGACGGCGAAATTAACGCCGCCACCCCCGAATTCTCCGTTTCGCTCCCGTCCCTCGTTCAGGGCTTTGCAATGAAAGACGGAGTTGCGATTCTTTCCCGCTCTTGGGGACTTTCCTCGTCGAAGATCGAATTCTACGGCGAACTTGAAAACTCCGGCAAAACCATTTCCGCGTCGGGAAAAGAAGTCCCGCTTTACTATGTCGGACAGAAAAATCTTATAAAGTCGGTCGACGCGCCTTTCTTCAGCGAAGATATAACGGTCGTCGGCGACAGGGTCGTCATCAACTTCGAATCGGCGACAAACAAATATATTATCGGAAAACTCTTCTTCGCCACCCACGCGACGTCCTATCCTATTCCGCATATAAGCAAATAATAAAAAGCGCCCCGACGGGGCGCTTTATTTATATAAGACGTTCAAGGGCTTCGTCAATTTCAAACGAGACCGCGCGCGGCAGGTGCAAAAAAACGGTGTCTCTGCCCGAAATCCTGACGACTTTCGTATTTCTCAGCCATTTTTTCGGTTCTTTTTGCCCGAACATCTCGGCGGCGTTTTTATCGAGCCTTTTTATTATTTCTTCCGGAAAATGTAAAAGCGCCTGCGCCTTTTTCATGTCGGGGAGCGACGGCAGGAACGTTTCTTCGCCCGAATAAAGGTCGGCGGTGAAATAATCGAAAGCAAGTTTTTCAAAGAGTTCGGGATATTCTTCTTTTGAAAAACAGCCTGCGAAAAACGCGAAAATGTCCCTCGGCTTTCTCGGAACGTCGAAAAATCCCGTTTCATCGCTCTTTTCCGAAAGGAAAAGCAGTAAAGAAGAGACTTTGCCCGAAAAAATTTCTTTTACGGCGAAGTCGAAAGCGTTTTTCATAAGACCGCCGTTATAAAGTATCTCAAGGATATTTTCGGCTTTTTTCAAGGTCAGGATATCGCCGTAGGAAAGCCATTTTGTTTTCAGTATCTCATAAGGGGCGCGGTCGGTCGTCGTTATCTCAAATTCGGGCCTTGTCGAAATCTCGGTGCCGTGCAGGACCTTGAGAAATCCGAGTTGCAGGCAGTCTCCGCCGAGAAGATAGGCTCTGTCAAGCGACGTGAGAAAACTTCCGATGTCTTCATAGGGAAGCCCCGCGATAAGGTCGGTATGGAGGTGGACTTTCGTCTTCCGCAATTTTTCGAAAATGTCGGTATGATCGAAGACGTCCGCCCTGCGGTTTATCGCCTCAAGCGTCTTTTTGTTTCCCGTCTGAATTCCTATCTCGAAACGGAAAAGTCCCTCTCTTGCGTTTTGAAGAAGCGAAACGGTCCTGTCGTCGAGAAGCCAGAGCGAAATTTCAAAATGGAATTCGGTAACGCCGTTGTCCCTTTCCATTATATAGGAAAGCAGGTCGTAGGTCCGCTTTCTGTCGAAGTTGAAAGTCCTGTCGACGAATTTTACAAGTCTTACCCTTGCCGAAAGGAATTCGTCGATATCTCTTTTGACCCTTCCGACCGAAAAGACGCGTACTTTTTTATCGAGCGACGACATACAATAGGAACATGAAAACGGACAGCCCCTTGACCCTTCGTAATAGAGAATTCTCTCTTTTAAGCCGCAAAGTTCTTCGTGCGTGTAGGGAAACGGGATATCGTCGAGGTCTTCTATCAGCGGCATTTTTTCGGTCTCGACATATTCGCCGTCTTTTTCGAACGCCGCGGAAAGAGGCAGCGCGCTTTTTATCTTTTCGGGGTCGCACCCTGCCTTTTTTGCTGTCTTAAAAAACATAAGGTCGGTTTTTTCTCCCTCCCCGCGCAGAAGAAAATCTACCGACGGACATTCCGAAAGCAACTCTTTGCAGTTTTCCGACGATTCGGGTCCGCCGCAGAAAATTATCGCTTCGGGGCGCAGTTTTTTCAAGTCGGAAATTACGCCGAGGGTCTCTTCCTTATTGAAAACGTAAAGCGAAAACCCGTATATGTCCGCATTTTTAAGGTAAAGATCCGCGACGACCTTTTCGGGTTCGTTGTTTATCGTATATTCCGATATCTCAACTTCCGTGCCGTATTTTTCCGCGTATGCCGCAATGGAACGCAGCGCAAGGGACGTGTGAACGAATTTGCTGTTTAAGGCTGACAGAACTATCTTCATTTTTGTCTCCGTAAGGTTTTATTTCTCATTCTAACACGGGCGGACGGAAATTGCAAGGCAATATTTTCATATTTGTGGATTTTTTGCGTATTTTGTTGACAAAGAAATTAAAAGATGTTAAAATGAAGCGACTAAGGACCGAGGTGTATGAAATGACGAAAAAGAAGACCTTACTTTCCGCAATATGTCTTATTATTCTTGTATTTATTATGTGTTCCTGTTCTTCTTCGGATCTGATAAACAGTTACCGTTACAAAATATCCGATAAAGACCTCGAACTGAAAATAGGGGAGGGGTACGCCCTTTCCGTTATAGGAACAAGTTCCGCAGATATTGCGAAGACCACGATCGAATGGTCGACGTCCGATGAAAAGATCGCGACGGTCGACGAAAACGGTTTTGTCGTCGCAAACGCGGAGGGAACGGCGACCGTTACCGCAAAGGTGTCTTCCGCTCCCGAATCTTCCGAAAAGATAAACGTCAGTTACAACTGCAAAGTGAAAGTCGTCAAAAACGGCGTAACTCTTCAGAAATTCGGCTATCCCGAGGCAGAGATCGAAATAGTCAAAGGGCAGACATATTCCCCGAGGCTTACGGTCTATCCCGGAAACGCCGATAACCGCAGTTATACGGTCACTTCGTCCGACGAAAACATCGTTTCGGTGCTTCCCGACGGAAAGATTTCGGGAGTTGCCGTCGGAAAAGCGACAATAACCGCAAAAACCGACGACGGAGCGTTTTCTTCCGTCGCGACCGTAACCGTTTCGGAAGAAAAGAACCTTGTTACGAAATTCGTTCTCGATAAAGATTCGCTGTCCCTTACCGAAGGCGACACCGAACAACTTACCGCGACCGTTACCCCGTCGAACCTCGGTCTTGAAATAACATGGTCGTCGAGCGACACGACCGTCGCTTCCGTTTCGTCCAAGGGTATGGTTACCGCAAAGAAGAGAGGCAGCGCGACGATAACCGCGACCGTCCACGATATCCTTTCCGAAAAGACCGCGACCTGCGAAGTTACCGTCGGCGACGAGTCCAAAGAAATAAAGGCGACGGGACTTTCTCTTGCGACCGACTCCCTTACCCTGACGAGCGGCGATACGAAAGTGTATAACTTCAAAGCGACCGTCACTCCGTCGAACACCACGAACGTCGTAAGCTGGACGTCTTCGAACCCGTCCCTCGTATATGTAAATTCCAGAACGGGCGATTTCCAACTCAAAGGAACGGTCACCGAAACAACGACCGTAACGATAACCTGCCGCGTCGGCGCGCTTTCGAAAAAAGGCACCGTAACGGTAAATCCCGCAAATGAAAATCTTCCGACGGTAACTGTTACCCCGTCGATGAAGTCTTCTTTCAAAGTCGGCGACAAATCGACCCTTACCCTGTCGTTTTCTCCCTCGGTAAGCGCCGCGGAGAAAAAGCAACTTGTCATCTCCTTTGACGACAGTTTCACCGAATTCTTCAATGTTTCGACAAACGATATCGGTGAATATACGATAACCGCGATAAAAGAGGGAAGCGGAACTCTCCGCTTTACCGTTTCGTCTTCTTCGGGAAGATACGAATATAAGACCGTGACCCACTCCTTCAGCGTAGGTTCGGGTTCCGAAACGGGAAATCTCGTAATAAGCACGAACAATGAACTTTCCCTTAAAGTCGGAGAGACTTCCGACGACTGGTTCAGCCTCAAAAAGGACGGAAAAACCGTCACCGCTGCCGAAGCGGGCGTCAGATTCTCGTCGGGCGACTCTTCCGTCGCGACCGTCGACGCTCACGGTAAGATAACCGCAAAGAGCGAAGGCAAAACGACCGTTACTGTGACCGACGGCAAGGTTTCGAGAACCGTTTCTGTCACCGTTACGTCCGAGCAGAAAGTCACTCATTCCTTAAGGGAATCTTCGTCCGAGATCACGGCGGACACTCCCGTAACCTTTACTTTCGACGTTTCGGGCTCCGAAATTTCCGATTTCGAAATTTCCGTTTCGGACGGCGAAAACTTCACTGCGGAAAAATCGTCGGTCGGCAAAACTCAGGCGACGGCTTACGTCGCGGTAAAAGACGGCGCGACCCCGTCGGGAACCGTTACCGTTACAATTACCGTAACTCTCAGAAACGGACAGACGGTGAAAGAAACCAGAACCCTCACGGTGGTATAATATGGTAAAAGTAAAAGTAAAAAAATTATCCGATAAAGCAAGACTTCCCGAATACGGCTCTCTTTTTGCCGCAGGTGCGGACCTTTACGCAGTGACCGACGGAAAAGTCGAAATTCTTTCCGGTCAGACAAAAATGATAAAAACGGGAATTTCGGCGGAAATTCCGGAGGGATACGCGGGGCTTGTCTATGCAAGAAGCGGCCTTGCCTCGAAAAGAGGGCTTGCGCCCGCAAACAAGGTCGGTGTTATCGACAGCGACTACCGCGGCGAAATTATGGTCGCACTTCATAACCATTCGACCGAAAAACAGGAAATAGACGACGGCGAAAGGATCGCCCAACTTGTCATAACTCCGTTTTTGCGCGTGGAATTCGAAGAGGCGGAAAGCCTTTCCGAAACCGAACGCGGCGAGGGCGGATTCGGCTCTACCGGAACAAAATAAAAATATTCGGATTCGGAGATTTCTCTCCGAATCTGTTTTTTTTGACAGTCCGTTCCGAATTTTTTTTGAAATATTCACAAAAACGATTGAACGGCGGTAGATATTATGTTATATTGTAAATTGGATACAGAAAAACTTTCCGCAAAGGAGCAGTTCCAATGAAAAGAACAGAATTAAAGTCCGTTTTCGAAAATATCGGAAGTTTTGACGGCAAAGAAGTGGCCGTCGCGGGCTGGATAAGAACACTCAGAGATTCGAAGAAATTCGGTTTTATCGAGATCAACGACGGAACTTATTTCAAAAACACACAGATAGTTTTTGAAGACGGCGTCGTCGACAATTATAAAGAGATAGCAAAACTCAACGTCGGTTCGGCAATACATGTCACCGGCAAAGTCGTCGCGACCCCCGAAATGAAACAGCCGTTTGAGATAAAGGCTGAAAAAATCGAAATAGAGGGCAGATCTACCCCCGACTATCCGTTGCAGAAAAAACGCCATTCGGTCGAGTTCCTGAGAGAAATAGCACATCTCCGTCCGAGAACGAACACCTTTTCGGCGGTCTTCCGCGTCCGTTCGGTTGCAGCGTTCGCGCTTCACAAGTTCTTTAACGAAAGAAACTTCGTT
The DNA here is from genome assembly GCA_934486965.1 of uncultured Eubacteriales bacterium. Classification (GTDB taxonomy): domain Bacteria; phylum Bacillota; class Clostridia; order Oscillospirales; family UBA644; genus Geddesella. Next base: position 2,892 of record CAKSQP010000060.1, on the reverse strand, counting down.
TATGTTCATACTCCGCTTATTACCGGAAGCGACTGCGAGGGCGCGGGCGAACAGTTCAGAGTAACGACTCTCGATATGACGAACCCTCCGCTTACCGAAGACGGAAAAGTCGATTTTTCGAAAGACTTCTTCGGAAAGAGCACGAATCTTACCGTTTCGGGACAACTTAACGCCGAAACCTTCGCGCTTGCTTTTTCGAACGTCTATACTTTCGGCCCCACTTTCCGCGCCGAAAATTCGAACACCACCCGCCATGCCGCGGAATTCTGGATGATAGAACCCGAGATCGCGTTCGCCGACCTCAAAGATGATATGGCGCTTGCGGAGGACATGATAAAATACGTTATCCGCGAAGTTCTGGAAAAATGTCCCGAAGAAATGAAGTTCTTCAACAACTTTATGGACAAGGAACTTCTTGAAAGACTCAATGCGCTTGTCAACGCCGAATTCGGCTGCATAACATATACCGAGGCGGTAAAACTTCTCGAAGAACATAAAGATGAGTTTGATTATCCCGTTTTCTGGGGCTGCGATCTGCAGACCGAACACGAGAGATATCTCACCGAGAAAATTTTCAAAAAGCCTGTTTTCGTCATCGACTATCCGAAAGAAATAAAGGCTTTCTATATGAGACTTAACGACGACGGCAAGACCGTTGCCGCAATGGACCTTCTCGTCCCCGGCGTCGGCGAAATTATCGGCGGAAGCCAGAGAGAAGAAAGAGAAGATTACTATAAAGCCGCCCTTGAACGCTGCGGACTCAAAGAAGAGGATTACTGGTGGTATTCCGATCTCCGTCGCTACGGCAGCGTAAAGCATGCGGGCTACGGCCTCGGCTTTGAAAGACTCATAATGTACCTTACGGGCATCGGAAATATCCGCGATGTGATTCCGTTCCCCAGAACAGTAGGAAACGCAGAGTTTTAATATAAAAAGAAGGTATCTGGAATGCTCAAAGATTTTTCAAAAAGCGAACTGAAAACTTTTCACGACAGTCTCGTAAAAGAGTATGCTTCATATAAAAATAAACACCTTTCCCTTGATATGTCGAGAGGAAAGCCGTCTTCGGAACAGCTCGACCTTTCGGAGGACCTGCTCGGGATCATCACCAAAACGGAACAGTGCGTCGCCGCCGACGGCACCGACTGCCGTAACTACGGCGGACTTGACGGCATAAAAGAGGCGAAAGACCTCTTTGCTCAGATCCTCGGAATGGCTTCCGGCGAAGAAACCATAGTCGGAGACAGCAGCAGCCTCAATATGATGTATGACACCGTTGCCCGCGCAATGCAGTTCGGGGTCTACGGCTCGGAAAAACCGTGGGGCAAATACGACAAGATAAGTTTTCTCTGTCCCGTTCCCGGATACGACAGACATTTCTTCGTCTGCCAGACGTTCGGTATAAACATGATAAACATTCCGACAAACGACGACGGACCCGATATGGACCTTGTCGAAAAATACGTCTCGGAAGACGAGACCGTCAAAGGTATCTGGTGCGTCCCCCGTTTCTCGAACCCCGAGGGCAAAGTTTATTCGGACGAAGTCGTCCGCCGCTTTGCAAACCTTTCCCCGAAAGCCAAGGATTTCAGAATTTTCTGGGATAACGCATACGCCGTCCACGAACTTGAAGAAGACGCACCCGTCCTCCTCAATTTAATGGAAGAACTCAGAAAGACAGGAAAAGAGGATATGCTCTTTACATATACCTCGACTTCCAAGATAACTTTCCCCGGCGGCGGTCTTGCGGCTCTCGGCGCAAGTAAGAACAATATAGAACTTATCAAAAATCAGATGTCGGCGCAGACGATAGGCCCGAACAAGATAAACCAACTCCGTCATATCCGTTATTTCAAAAACCTTGACGGCGTAAAGGCTCACATGAAACTTCATGCCGCGCTTCTCCGTCCCCGTTTTGCAGCGGTGCTTGAAGAACTCGATACGATAAGAGATCTCGGAATTGCCGAATGGACCGAACCGAAAGGCGGCTATTTTGTAAGCGTCGACCTTACGGACGGCTGTGCAAAGAGGACGATCCAACTCCTCAAAGACGCAGGCGTGAAGATGACCCCTGCCGGAGCGACTTTCCCGTACGGCATTGACCCGCGGGACAGAAATATCAGAATAGCGCCGTCCTATCCTCCCGTCGAGGAACTCAGGACCGCTATGAAAATGTTCTGTCTCTGTGCAAAAATCGCCGCAAGCGAAAAACTGCTTGAGAAACTTTCATAAAGAAAACCGAAGACCGCCCGTAAGGGCGGTCCTTTTGTCGCAATTTGTCGTGAGAGTTCACAAAAGCGTTACAGAAAAAGGCTTGACAAGGGAGAAATGGTATGGTATAATAATTGAGCTGTCGCAAGAGACGGAAGAATCGAGCGACGATGTACCTTGAAAATTAAACAGTGATACCCTGGAAAAATTCCTTTCGAGAAGAAAGGTGACGACGAAAGTCGTTAAGATATTCCGAGAAAACGAGTCGGTTAAAAACCGGAGCATGAAGGAATAAAACTTTATTGAAACGAACGGTGTATGAAATATACCGTTAGATATTTAATAGAGAGTTTGATCCTGGCTCAGGATGAACGCTGGCGGCGTGCCTAACACATGCAAGTCGAACGGAGTTATACGCTGAAGATGAGAGAAGCTTGCTTCAGGAATCTTCTTGTGTAACTTAGTGGCGGACGGGTGAGTAATGTGTGAGCAACCTGCCTTTCAGAGGGGGATAACACAGTGAAAACTGTGCTAATACCGCATGATATGTAATGTTCGCATGGACGATACATCAAAGGAGCAATCCGCTGAAAGATGGGCTCACATCTGATTAGATAGTTGGTGAGGTAACGGCTCACCAAGTCGACGATCAGTAGCCGGACTGAGAGGTTGAACGGCCAC
>CAKSQP010000059.1 GCA_934486965.1 uncultured Eubacteriales bacterium | reverse complement strand
GGATAGAAGTAAACGGCGAGCTTACACAGATTTCGTCGCTTCTTGAAAATATTCTTCCGTATATGAACAACGGCGGAAGGCTCGCCGTTATCACTTTCCATTCGCTTGAAGACCGAATAGTAAAGAATGCGTTTTCGAAATTTCAGAAACCGTGCACCTGTCCGCCGGAATTTCCGGTGTGCGTCTGCGGTAAAAAGGCGTACGGTCATGTCGTCGGAAAAGTGATCACGGCGGGAGAAAAGGAACTTTCCGAAAATCCGAGGTCCCGCAGTGCAAAACTCCGTGTTTTCGAAAAAAATGCGGAAAACGACGACAGAAGAAAAATATTTTAGAGGGGAGATGCGAAAATGAAAAAAGAAAAAAAGAGAACATACGGAAAACTGACGGTAATTTTATCGGCGCTGATTATTTTCGTGTCGGCCCTCAATGTTCCGTGTTACATAACCCAGTATGAGAAAAATTACGAAGTAAGAAAACTCAGTTCCGAACTCGAAGACGAAGTAAACAGGGGAAAGAGGCTTCTTATAGAGTATAAAAGTAATGTGAATTACAGGCTCGTCGAAGAATACGCTTCGCAGAACCTCAACATGAAGAAACTTGCAAATTATCAGGTGGAATACGTTCTCAAACAGTCGGAAAACAACTCGGTAGTCGTCAAAAACGACTCCGACGGGGGATTTCTTTCGGGAATAGCGAATACATTCTCGGTAATTGCAGAATATTTCAGATAATTCGGACATAAAAAGAGATAGGAGTCTTTTTCGGGGCTTCTATCCTTTTGTGTATTTTTAACGGAGAAAAGATATGCCCATAAAACGCTCCCCAATGACAACGAACAAGAAAATGGCTATCGTCAGAGTCGTTCTGGCGGTGGCTTTCTTTGCTGTTTTGTGCAAATTTTTCTACATACAGATATTCCAGCATGAGGAATATCAGAGAAAAGCCCTCAATCAGCAGACTCAGGAAACAACGATAGACGCAAAGCGCGGTTCCATTCTCGACAGAAACGGGAACGAACTTGCGGTCTCCGCTTCCGCATATATGGTCACAATGACGCCGACAATGATCAAAAACGACGCGGACGCTGAAAATATTGCGAAAAACCTGTCGGAGATACTTGATCTTTCGTATGATAAAGTCTACAAAATGACCCAGCAGAAAGTTTCGTATACCGTTGTCGCGCGCCGCCTTGAAGAGGAAGAGGCAAACCTCGTAAACGATTTCGTAAGGGAAAACACGGGTTATTCTTCGATAATTTCAATATCCGAAGACTCCAAAAGGTATTACCCGCACGGAAATCTGCTTTCGTCGGTCCTCGGCTTTGTCGGAACGGACAATCAGGGGCTTGAAGGGCTTGAAATGGCTTACGACTCCTATCTTTCGGGAACTCCGGGCAAAAGGATATCCGTCAAGACTCAGGGCGGAACGGCAATGCCTTTCGAGTATGAAAAATACGTCGCCGCAGAGGACGGAAACAATATAACCCTTACCGTCGACCTTGAGATGCAGTACGTTCTCGAAAAGTATATCGACGAAGCGAGAGTTGAGCATAACGTTCAGAACAGGGTCGCGGGCATCGTAATGAACGTAAAAACGGGCGAAGTCCTTGCAATGACCTCAAAACCCGATTTCGACCCGAACGAATACCTTGTCATAAAAGATGAAATAGTCCTTTCGCAACTGAAAGAAAAATACACCGAAGACACCGAAGAATATTGGCAGGCTTATAACGCCATGGTCAAAACACTCTGGAAAAACAAACTCTGCGAACAGTATGAGCCGGGTTCGACTTTCAAGATATTTACGCTTGCCATGGCTCTTGAAGAAAATCTCGTGAGCCTTACTGAAACTTTCAACTGTACGGGAAGCATGATCGTCCAGTCGGAAGTTATCCACTGCGCAAAAAGGACGGGACACGGCGTTGAGACCGTAAGGGACGGACTCGGAAACTCCTGCAACCCCGTATTTATGACCCTCGGATCGAGAATAGGTCAGGAAAAATTCTATAATTACGTTACAGCTTTCGGTTTCAGGGAAAAAACAGGCGTAGGTATTCCCGGCGAACAGACGGGTTACCACTATTCGCTCTCGTCCTTCTCGGATCTTGACCTTGCGACGTCTTCTTTCGGTCAGGGTTTCAAAATTACTCCGCTTCAACTTATTTCGGCGGTCTGCTCCGTTGCGAACGACGGAAACTATATGCAGCCGTATATAATCAGTCAGATAACCGATTCAAACGGAAACGTCGTGCTTTCCAACAGCCCCAAGGTCGTCAGAAAGACCGTTTCGAAAGAGAATTCGGATATAATATGCTCCTATCTTGAAGACGCTGTCACCGAACATATCAAAAAAGCGTATATCGAGGGATATCACGTCGCAGGAAAAACAGGTACGTCCCAGAAACTCGACAGCAAAAACGAAGACGGCGTTGTAGACAAGAAAATCGCTTCCTTTATCGGGTTCGCTCCCGCCGACGATCCGCAGATATGCGTGCTTGTCGTTGTCGACGAGCCGAATTCCGAAGTTCAGTACGGTTCGCTTATCGCCGCGCCTCTTGCAAAATCCATTTTGCAGGATTGCCTTAAACTCATAGGCCTTGAGCCCGACATTGAAGATTCCGTCGATTATCAGGTGGTTCCCGAAACAGTCGGAATGACGACGGCAGAGGCGCAGAAAACGCTTTCCGCAAAGGGCTTTTCTTCGAAAATCGTCGGCGGAGACGGTGAAGTTACTCATCAGATACCGTCGTCCGACAAATATCTTCCGGAGGGAGCGACCGTTATCCTTTATACAAACGGCGAAAAACCGCAGAGCGAAGTTTCGGTCCCGAACCTTATCGGAATGACGGCGGCGGAATGTAACCGCACTCTCATAAACAGCAATCTCAATATAAGGATAAAAGGCAGCGGTATTTCCACTCCCGGCGCGGTCGTCATATCTCAGTCCGTTTCCGCGGGTACGACCGTTTCTCCCGCGACCGTAATTACCGTTGAAATAGGAACGAAAGAGTAAAACAAAGGACGTTTAAGAACAAAATTTTAACGGAGATGTTCTTATGCGTTTATCTGAAATTTCAGTCGGAACAAAAGCGGAGATCCCTTTTGATACCGAAATAACGTCGCTTGCCGACAGGCTTGACGACATACATGACGGCAGCCTTTTTTTCGCAATTAACGGCGAAAAATTCAAAGCCGCTTCTTATGCGGAAGAGGCGAAAAAAAGAGGAGCGGCGGCAGTCGTTTCCGAAATGCCGCTGAAAATTCAAATACCGAATATCGTTGTCGGTAATATCCGAAAAACAGAGGCTCTTTTTGCGGCAAATTTTTTCGGAACGAATAAAAACGGAATGAAATTTGTCGGGATAACGGGGACAAACGGCAAAACGACGGTCGCCGAAATGATTTTTGCCTGCCTTCGGGAAAACGGCATAAAAGCGGCTCTTACGGGGACTGTAAAGAACCGTATAAACGAAAAAATATACGAAAGCGAATATACGACCCCGACGCCGATACTGCTTCACTCTTTTCTTGCAGAGGCTGAGGACGCGGGGTGCGAATACTGCGTTTCGGAAGTTTCTTCCCATGCGTTAAAGCAGGAACGGGTCGCGGGTATAAATTTCGACCTCGGGATATTTACCAATATCACGCCCGAACATTCCGATTATCACCCGACTTTTGCCGATTATAAAGAAACCAAACTCCGTCTTTTTTATTCTTCAAAAAAAACGCTTGCAAATCTCGACTGCGAAGAGGGGAGACCGTTTTTTACTTTCCCCGATACGAAGACCTTTTCGCTTGAAAATAAAAATGCCGATTATTTCTGCAAAAACGCGGCATTTTCTCCGTCTCTCGGAGATAAAAACAATATTTCCGCAATTTTCGAAACGGAATTTTGCGAATATCCCGTTTTTCTGCGCGTTGTCGGCAGGCATAATCTTTCAAACGCGCTTGCGACGTTCGCCGCCTCCGAAATGCTCGGACTTCGACCCGAAAAAACGCTTGCCGCGCTCTCTTCTTTCAAAGGGGCGGAGGGCAGGTGTGAACCCGTCGGAAACAAACTCGGAATAAACATTCTGATAGACTATGCGCATACCCCCGACGCAGTATTCAATATTCTGAAAACCGCAAAAACTTTTACCTCGGGCCGTATTATTTTCGTTTTCGGCTGCGGGGGAGACAGAGATTCGGTAAAGCGTCCCGAAATGGGAAAAATCGCGTCGGAAAATGCGGATATTGTTATCGTGACGTCCGATAATCCGCGGAGCGAAGACCCTTATAAAATAGCGGCCGACATAGTTTCGGGTATTCCAAAAGACAATTTTTCGGTTGAAATAAACCGTTACCGTGCGATAAGAAACGCCGTCCTCCTTGCAAAAAAAGGGGATACGGTCCTGATTTCGGGAAAAGGTCACGAAAAAAAACAAATAGTGTCAAACAGAATTGTTAAAATATCCGACAGAGAGACAGTTTTTGAAGTATTAAAGGAACTTGATTATGAAGATTAAAGCCGTCGAATTTGTAAAATATGCAGAAAAAGCGGAACTTATCGGGAACGATACCGAAATAACGGGGATCGCGACCGATTCGGGCGCCGTTAAAAAAGGAGACCTGTTCGTTTGCATCAAAGGCGAGCGGACCGACGGACACAAATATGCGGGGAATGCTGTCGAAAACGGTGCTGTTTGCGTTCTTGCAGACAGGGATCTCGATATAAATATCCCGTATATCAAAGTGCCCGACACCGTTAAAGCCCTGCAACAGACGGCTTTCGGATACAGACAAACGCTTGATTGCAAAATCGTCGGAGTTACGGGAAGCGTAGGAAAAACCACTACGAAAGAATTTATCGCGGCGGCGCTTTCGTCTCAACTTTCCGTTCATAAGACCGACGGAAACAAAAACAGCGAAACGGGCGTTCCGATAACCGTTCTCGGAATAGAAAGGACCGACGATGCGGCGGTCGTTGAGATGGGAATGTCGGGACTCGGAGAAATATCCCTGCTCTCAAAAATCGCGCGTCCCGATATAGGAGTTATAACGAATATCGGATATTCTCATATAGAACATCTCAAAACACGCGAAAATATTTTGAGGGCAAAGACAGAAATTATCGACGGAATGACCGACGGAGTTCTTATTCTCAACGGCGACGACGATATGCTCGCGACCTGCGGCAACATTTTCGGAAACGTGCTGTTTTACGGAATGACCGATCCCGAATTCGATTATTACGGATACGATATAAAAGAGACCGAAACCTCTTCTTCCTTTAAGGCAAAAACCCCGAACGGAGTTTATGAAGTAAATATCTGTCTTCCGGGAAAACATAACGTCCTTAACGCTCTTGCGGCGATAGCCGCGGCGGAAAAACTCGGAGTTTCTCCGGAAAATATAATAAAGGGGCTCGGAGAATATAAAGCGGGCGCGACAAGGCAGAATATCTATAAGACCTCGGGCGTGACGGTCTACGACGACTGCTATAATTCCGCGCCGAATTCCCTCGAAGCGGCTCTTGACGTTCTTTCGAAAATGAACGGCAGAAAAGTTGCTGTCCTCGGAGATATGCTTGAACTCGGCGAAATGTCCGCAAAACTTCACGAAAACTGCGGAAGATCGCTTATAAAGACAGATAAGGTGTATCTTTACGGCGACTTTGCGGAAGATTATTACCGCGGAGCGCTTGCCGCGGGCGCAAAAAAAGAAAATATTTCGGTCTTTTCGGATAAAAACGAACTTGCAAAGGCGCTTGTCGGAAATACCGAAAAAGGCGATGTGATTCTTTTTAAGGCGAGCAGGGGAATGCACGCCGAAGATATAATCCGGTATTTTACCGAAAATTACCGATAAAACGGAGGAAATATCATGGAAATAAAGTGGACGGCGGTAGCGTTTCTCGTATCTCTTATCGTCGGGCTCGTGATCGCGCCGATGATGATTGCATACCTGAGAAAACTGAAATTCGGTCAGCAGATCATAACCGAATACGGACCTACCTGGCATAAGAAAAAACAGGGAATCCCGACTATGGGCGGCATTATCTTTATTATTGCGATCTATGCCGCATATTTCTGCGTCGCTTTCCCGTATTACACTTCGGGCGAATATATCGTCGGAAATATTCTTCCGTCCGCGGGACTCGCTTCTCTTATCGTTTCGACCCTGCTTGCGTTTATGGGCTTTACAGACGATATGGTAAAAATAAAACAAAAACATAATCAGGGACTTAACGAAAAGCAGAAACTGATAATCCAGACAATGATTGCCGTTCTTTTCCTTGTTTACGACGGTATCCGCACGAATTTCAGAACGTCGGTCGATATCCCGTTTACGGGAATTACTCTCGAACTTTCCTATTTCTATTATGTTCTTGCATTTTTTGCGTTTGTCGGATTTGTAAACGCCGTAAACCTCACCGACGGTATCGACGGACTTGCAACGACCGTTACAATGCCCGTTTCCGCATTCTTTATAATCGCGTCGGTTGCGAAAAACGCGGGCGAACTGTCGATTTTGTCGGCGGCTCTTCTGGGCGGCTGTGTGGTGTTTATATGCTTTAACAGAAACCCCGCGAAAGTCTTTATGGGCGACACGGGTTCGATGTTCTTCGGCGGAATGGTCGTAACGCTTGCGTTTTCTCTTGATATGCCGCTCATTCTGATAATCGTCGGCTTCGTTTACCTTGTCGAGGCGGTCTCCGTTATGATACAGGTCTGCTATTTCAAAGCGACGAAAGGCAAACGCCTTTTCAAGATGACGCCGATACATCATCATTTCGAACTTTCGGGCTGGTCCGAAAACAAGATATGCGTCGTTTTTGGGTCGGTATCCTTTGTAATGTGCCTTCTTGCAACATTATGGATCATTTTGTGAGAGATTGAAGTATGAATGAAAACAATGAAAATGTGACAACCGAAAAAAAAGCGAAAAATCCGCTTCTTCAGAAATGGAAGAAATACCCGAACGTCGATTTCGTGTTTCTCGTTCTCGTTCTTGCACTTCTGCTTATAGGACTTGCGATGCTCTATTCCGCAAGTTTTGCGAAAGCCTTTTCGGAAAAGGGAAACAGTTATTATTACATTTCGAAGCAACTTCAGTGGGCGGTTCTCGGACTTCTTGCCATGGGCGCCGCTTCGGTTTTTCCCTATAAATTCTATAAACCCGTCATAATGGTTCTGTATCCCGTCTGCGTTGCGCTTCTTGCGCTCGTTTATGTCCTGCCGTCAAAAGACTATCAGAAACGCTGGATATACATAGGCGGTTTTCAGTTCCAGCCGTCGGAAATTGCAAAACTCGCAATTATTCTGGCGCTTGCATATTATTTTTCATTGCAGAAGAAAAAAGAACGCCGCCCCGGTGAAAAGTGGTACTCTTTCGAAGCGAAAAATTTTGTGTCGACGATGCTTATTCCCGGACTTATTTTCGGGGTTCCGTGTCTTCTCGTCCTGTTTGAAACTCACCTTTCGGGCGCCATCTTGATTCTCGGCGTCGGCGGAATAATGCTTATCGCAAGCGGTTGTCCGAAACGGTATATACTGCCTATCGTAATTTTAGCCGCGGTCGCCTTACTTTACGTTGCGTTCGGAACAAACTATATGACCTCCCGAATAAACGTTTTCTTAAATCCCGAGGCTGACCCGTCGGGTGACGCATACCAGATAAGACAGTCGCTTTACGCAATAGGGTCGGGCGGACTTTTCGGAACGGGATACGGCGCTTCGGGACAGAAATATCTGTATCTCCCCGAGCCTCAGAACGACTTTATTTTCGCGATAGTCGCCGAAGAACTCGGTTTTGTCGGCGTCGCCGCGATAGTCGCGCTGTTCGTTCTCCTTATCTGGAGAGGAATAAAGATCGCTATGTGCGCGCCGAATAAGTTCACGGCGTTCATAGCGTTCGGTATCACGACGCAGATCGCGTTGCAGGTAATACTGAATCTCGCGGTCGTCAGCAATTTTATCCCCGTTACGGGAATATCTCTGCCGTTTTTCAGTTACGGCGGCACAGCGCTTGCAATTCTCCTCGGAGAGATCGGAATAATGCTCCAGATATCGAGATATGCGACGCTTAAGAAAAAATAAAAGAGGATCGTTATGAAAGCAATAATCGCCTGCGGAGGGACCTCCGGACATATCAACCCCGCAATTTCAATCGCGGACGAAATAAAAAGAAGAGAACCCGACAGCGAAATTCTTTTTATCGGAACCGAAAACAAACTTGAGGCGGACCTCGTCCCCCGCGCGGGCTATCCTATTGAATTTATAGAAATACGCGGGCTTTCCAGAGCAAAGACCTTGAAGGGAATTGCCGATAATTTCAAAACTCTTGATAAATTTATGCGCGCCCGCCGCAAAGTCAAGAAAATTATAAAGGAATTCCGTCCCAACGTCGTTATCGGGACCGGAGGTTATGTTTCCGCTCCCGTTCTTTCCGAAGCGGAAAAACTGAAATGCAAAACGGTTATACACGAACAAAACGCTTTTGCGGGTGTTACGACGAAAATGCTTTCCAAAAAGGCGGACAGAGTGCTTCTGAGTTTTCCGTTGGTCAAGCCTCTTTCCTGCGCTCCCGAAAAATGTGCGGTCGTCGGCAACCCCGTAAATCCCGCGTTTCTCGGGAAAACCAGAGCGGAGTCAAGAAAAAAACTCGGACTGCCGTCCGACGCGAAAGTCATTGTTTCCTGCGGCGGAAGTCTCGGTGCGACGAAAATAAACGACGCCTTTTACGAAATGGCTCTTATTTCCGATAAAAAAACCGACTATATCCATATTCACGGCGCTTCAAGGGATTATGAGACCCTTTCCGAAAAACTCAAAGGAAAAGTTTCCGACAGGATTAGAGTTCTGAAATATATTTACGATATGCCCGACGTTATGGCGGCGGCGGACGTCGTTATTTCCCGTTCGGGAGCGATGACCCTTACCGAAATTTCGGCTCTCGGAAGAGCTTCCGTTCTTATCCCGTCTCCGAACGTTACCGAAAATCATCAGTATTTCAACGCCAAAACTTACAGTGACGCGGGCGCCGCAATCCTTATCGAAGAAAAGGACCTTACGGGCGAATATCTGTTTGAAGAACTTGAAAAACTCATACGGGATCCTTATCGGATACAGTCAATGGAAATCGCCGCAAAAGGGCTTGCGAATCCCGATTCTCTTTCCCGTATCTACGACGAAATAAAGAAAATACTGTGACGTGACTTTTTTCCTCTGCATAATATATTGGTATCGGAACAAATACCGTATATTATGATTTAAGGGGAATTTAATGTGTCTCAACTTTTAATAGAGGGCGGCTATCCTCTTTGCGGGGTCGTCGGTATTCAGGGGGCGAAAAACAGCGTACTGCCGATTTTGGCTGCGTGCTGTCTGTGTTCATCAACCTGTGTCTTACATAACTGCCCGGACATTGCGGACGTTGAAACTGCACTGGAGATTTTGCAAACGCTCGGCTGCCGGACAAAACGCGAGGGGAGCACGCTCTGCATTGACCCG
>CAKSQP010000058.1 GCA_934486965.1 uncultured Eubacteriales bacterium | reverse complement strand
TATCGTTTGCACAGCAGATATGCTTTTTCGGGATAACGATAACATGAACGGGGGCCTGAGGCGCGATATCCCTGAAAGCGTAAATATCTTCGTCCTCATAAATTTTGTTTGACGGAATTTCGCCTGCGATTATCTTACAGAAAATGCAATCCATTTTAATTCTCCTTATTTTGAAGCCAGAATTTCTTCGGCTTTCTTAAAGACTTCGCCTATTTTTTCGGGTATTTTGATGCCTGACGTTGCGCTGTCGGGTCTTCCGCCGCCTCCGCCGCCTGCGATCGGGCTTATCTCCTTTAAGAGAAGACCTGCGTTCGCTCCGTTTTTGACGGCGTTCTTGCCGCAGCACGCGACAAGGTTATATTTTCCGTCAAAGGAAACGGAAATAACGGCAACCGCGTCGTCGTTTTCGGCTTTTATCTTATCGGTAACGGTCCTCACGGCACCGAGGTCTACACCCTCGGTCTTATACGCTATAAAGTCGAATTTGCCGACTTTCTTTGCCGACGACATGATGTCGCCCGTCTGGGACGCCGCAAGTTTCGCGTTTATCTTTTCGACCTCCTGCTTTGCGGCTCTTACTTCCGCCTGCAAAGCCGCCGCCTTTTTATCTATTTCGGCGGGATTCGCCTTGAGTTCGGAGGCGCAGGACAGAATAAGATCCTCTTTTTCTTCAAGGAACGAAAGAACTCCGAGACCCGTTGTCCCCTCGATTCTTCTTACGCCCGCGGCGACAGAACTTTCGGAAATGATCTTGAAAAGTCCGACCTTTGCGGTGTTCGAAACGTGAGTTCCTCCGCAGAGTTCGACCGAGAAATCGCCCATTTTGACGACTCTTACACGGTTTCCGTATTTTTCGCCGAAGAGAGCCATTGCGCCCGTTTTCTTCGCCTCTTCAATCGAGGTTTCGTAATTTTCGACTTCGATTCCCGAAAGAATTGCCTCGTTTACGGCTTTTTCGGTATTTTTAATTTCCTCGGCGGTCATCGGCGCGAAATGTCTGAAATCGAAACGGACTCTGTTTTCGTCGACGTAACTTCCCGCCTGTTCAACGTGGTTTCCGAGAACACGGCGAAGGGCAGCCTGCAAAAGGTGAGCCGCCGAGTGGTTTCTCTTTATCGCCTCGCGACGGTCTGAGTCAACGGACGCTGTAACGCTGTCGCCGACGGAAAATCCGCCGTCCGAAATACGGCAGATATGCAGATAAACGCCGTCGGTCTTCTTTGTATCGGAAACGTCAAGCGACGCTCCGTCTTTCGTTATTTTTCCCGAATCTCCGACCTGTCCGCCGCCCTCTCCGTAGAAAGGAGTTTTGTCGAGAACGACCGTGACGTCGCCCTCGGAAACGCTGCCGACGGGACCCTCGTCGGTGATAAGCGCAAGGATTTTTGCGTCGGTTTTATATTCGGAATAACCCGTAAATTCGGTTTTCGCAATGCCTGCAAGAGCGGATTTCGAAGATTCCGACCAGCCGGAGATATTTCCTCTCGCGGCTCTTGCACGGGTCTTCTGCTCAAGCATGAGTTTTTCGAAACCGTCTTCGTCTATTTCAAGTCCGTTTTCCTCGGCAATTTCGCGGGTAAGGTCTATAGGGAAGCCGAAAGTATCGTAAAGTTTGAAAACGCCGTCGCCCGAAAGCGTTTTTTCGCCGTTTTTCTTTGCGGCGTCGATATATCCCGAAAGGATCTGCAGACCCGCGTCGATAGTCGCCTCAAAACGCTCTTCTTCGAGAAGAACTATCTTCTTGATGTAATCTTTCTTTTCCTCAAGTTCAGTATATGCCTTTCCGCTCGTTTCTATTACCGAGTTGCAGAGTTCGGAAAGGAACGCGCCCGAAATGCCGAGCAGTTTGCCGTGACGCGCGGCGCGGCGCAAAATTCTGCGGAGAACGTATCCCCTGCCCTCGTTTGACGGAACAACTCCGTCCGCTATCATAAACGAAGCGCTTCTTATATGGTCGGTTATAATTCTTATGGAAACGTCATCGTCCGCATTTTTGCCGTATTCTTTTCCCGCGCGCTCGCAGACAGCGTTAAGGGTATTTCTTACGGTGTCGACTTCGAACATATTGTCGACACCCTGCATAACGCAGGCAAGGCGTTCAAGTCCCATTCCCGTGTCGATATTTTTCTGTTTGAGTTCGGTATAGTTGCCTTTTCCGTCGTTATTGAACTGCGAAAATACGTTGTTCCATATTTCCATATATCTGTCGCAGTCGCAGCCGGGCTTGCAGTCGGGAGAACCGCAGCCGTATTTTTCGCCTCTGTCGAAATAAATTTCGGAGCATGGGCCGCAGGGACCCGTTCCGTGTTCCCAGAAGTTATCGGCTTTTCCGAGACGGATAATTTTCTCTTCGGGAACGCCTATTTTGTCTCTCCAGATAGCGTAAGCCTCGTCGTCGCTTTCATAGACCGACGGCCAGAGTTTGTCTTCGGGGATTTCCATGACCTGCGTTAAAAATTCCCATGCCCATGGAATAGCCTCGTCCTTGAAATAATCGCCGAAAGAGAAGTTGCCGAGCATTTCGAAAAACGTTCCGTGTCTCGCGGTCTTTCCGACTCTTTCAAGGTCGGGCGTTCTGATACATTTCTGACAGGTCGTGACCCTCTTTCTCGGAGGTTCCTCTTCTCCCGTAAAATACTTTTTAAGGGGCGCCATACCCGAATTTATCAGCAAAAGAGATTTATCGTTTATCGGAACGAGAGGAAAACTCTTCAGACGGAGATGTCCTTTCGATTCGAAAAATTCGAGAAATTTTTCTCTGATCTCATTCAATGACATATAATGCATAATTATATCTCCTTATTTATCGCACGGCATACCGCCGTAAAAATCTTATCAATATCTTTCTTTGCGTTTTCGGCGTCTTTTTCGGTCTTGAAAATTCCGAAAACAGTCGTTCCGCTCCCCGAAACAAGCGTTTTTTCCGCTCCCGCAGCCTTTAATTTTTCGCAGAGACAAAGACATTCGGGACAAAGCGAAAACACCGCTTCTTCAAGCCCGTTGCCGAGTTCTTTTTCTTCGGTAAAAGACGTTTTTTTGCCGCCGAGACGGTCAAATTCTTTATAAACTTCCGCCGCCGAAAGCCCTTTTTCGGGTTTGGCAAGCAGGAAAACAAAACAGGGGCTTTCACCCGTCGGAACTGTCACGTTTCCCGTTCCCGAAACTTTTGCGTTGCCGCCGTATAAAAAGAACGGGACGTCGCTTCCGAGAGCCGCCGCCGTTTTTTCAAGACGTTTTTTTTCAACGCCGAAAATTTCCGCAAGCAGAAGAAGTACCGCCGCGCAGTCGCTGCTTCCGCCGCCGAGACCCGCTTTTATCGGAATGTTTTTTTCAAGAAATATATTTATTTCGCCCGACGCAATTCCGAAATCTTCGGCAAAAGCCGTCGCCGCCTTATAGCAGAGATTTTCTTCTTTCGGGAAATCGGTTTCGGGAAAGACCGAAAGGTCTATTGAAAACGGTTTTTTACTGTCATAAAAAACGGTCACACGGTCGAAAAGAGAGACCGTCTGCATGATGCTTTCGAGAGTATGGAGTCCGTTTTCGGCTTTTCCCGTTATATCGAGCGTAAGGTTTACTTTTGCGTAAGCCTTCGTTTCTTTCTTTATCATACGATATCCTTAAACGACACTTTTCTTTTTTCGAAGACCGAGACCGCCTTAAAGCCCGCCTCACGCAGAAGGCCGTAGGCGTAATCAAAGCCGAGCGCTATCCTTTCCGCCTTGTGGGCGTCGCTTCCGACGGTTATTATTTCACCGCCGACCTCTTTATAGACTTTTAAGAAATAAAGTCCCGGAATAACGTCTCCGAACGCCCCGTCGAAAGAAGAGGTGTTCACCTCTATTCCCTTTCCGTTTTCGACAAGCAGTCTGAAAATTTCCCTTATTTCGGGTTCGTATTTTCTGATGTCGAGAGTGTAATGCTGACGGTATATGTAGCGGAGATGATAGTAAAGATGCGAAAGGACGTCAAACCCGTTCCATTTTACAAGGTCGTAGAGGTCTTCGAAATAAAGTTTCGTAAGCCCCTCGATATCCGCCTTTGAATAGTCGACGTAGTAAAAATCTATCCCGTTTCTTATATTGTGCATTGAGCCGAGAACGAAATCCCAGTCGTAGGCACAGAGCGCTTTTTCGGCGTTTTCAAGGGCGAAAGTCGCCTGTCCGAGTTCGATACCGACGCCGACATTAAGGGGCGCGGTCTTTTTGAGTTCTTCTATTTTCGCGGTGTACGCAGGAATATCGAGCGGCGGCCACGCGGGTTTGCCCTCCGGCATCGCTTCATTTAGGTTCGCCTCGCAATGCTCGGTGAAAATTATACGGTCAAGCCCTTTTTCGTAAGCCGTTTTTATTATTTTTTCAGGTTCTTCCGAAGAATCGGGAGAAAAACGGCTGTGTAAATGGTAATCTTCCCTGAACAACGTTTTCGCCTCAATCTTCAAGAGCCTTCAAAATCTCTTCCGTCTTATCGCAGACTTCCCAGCGCACGCCGAGATCTTCTCTGCCTATCTGACCGTATGCCGCAAGTTTTTTATAAATAGGCTTGCGCAGGTCGAGTTGTTTTATTATTGCCGACGGTCTCATATCGAAAACTTTCTTTACAGCGTCGGCGATTTTCTCATCGGAATATTTTCCCGTTCCGAAAGTATCGGCAAGGACCGAAACGGGTTCGGATACTCCGATGGCATAGGCAAGTTCAATTTCACACTTGTCGGCGATACCCGCTTTAACGATATTTTTGGCGATATATCTTGCCATATACGCCGCACTGCGGTCGACCTTTGTCGGGTCTTTGCCGGAAAACGCTCCGCCGCCGTGACGCGCGTATCCGCCGTAGGTATCGACGATTATCTTTCTTCCTGTAAGACCGCTGTCGCCCTGAGGACCTCCGACGACGAATTTGCCCGTCGGGTTTACGAGTATTTTGGTATTTTCGTCCATAAGGTCCGACGGAATTACGGGCTTTATAACGTATTCGACAAGCGCGTCTTTTATCTCAGCCTGTCCGACCTTATCGGAATGTTGGGTCGAAATGAGAACGGTGTCTATTCTTACGGGCTTTCCGTCGTCATATTCTACCGTGACCTGCGTTTTGCCGTCGGGACGGAGGAAATCTACTTTGCCGCTCTTTCTTACGTCGGTGAGTTTTTTGGCAAGCAGGTGCGCGTAATATATCGGCATCGGCATAAGGGTCGGGGTCTCGTTGCAGGCATATCCGAACATCATTCCCTGATCTCCCGCGCCGTCGCGGTCGACTCCCATCGCGATATCGGGAGACTGCTCGTCGATAGCGGTAAGCACCGCGCAGGTGTCGCAGTCAAAGCCGAACTTCGCTCTGTCGTAGCCTATTTCTCTTATGACTCCGCGCGCTATCTTCGGAATGTCGGCATAGCAGGAAGTCGTAATTTCGCCCATAACAAGCGCCATACCCGTCGTAACTACCGTTTCGCAGGCGACGCGCGCCGTGGGATCTTTTTCTATTATGCTGTCAAGAACCGCGTCGGAGATCTGGTCGCAGATCTTATCGGGGTGCCCCTCCGTAACGGATTCCGATGTGAAAAACTGTCTCATATTTTTCCCTCCATGTCAGTCGTACATATACATATAAAGTATAACATATTATTTCTTAAAAGTAAAGCAAAATAAAGAAATTTTGCAGTTATATCACATAAGCGGAGCAGAATCCGTATTCTATCGGTTCCGACCGACCGATTTCAGTCCCGACTTTCGCCAAAACCCCGCATACGGCAGCGGTCCTCCGACACCGTTTCCGCCAAGAAAAAACCGCCCGTAAAACAGCCGTGAAAACAGCCGCGGGCGGAAATTATTTCATAAAATCGGGGATATCGCCGACAAAAAGTCCGCGGCGCACGGCAAAATACAGGCGTACCTTTTTAAGTCTCGCAAAGACCGCTCTTTCGGAAACACCCTCCGACAGAGACGCAAAACGTATCCTGTTCGTCACTTCGTTCTTTTTGAGAGGAGACGACGGCATAAAGAAATATATCTCTTCTATATTCCTGAGAATTTCGGGCTCAGCCGAAAAATGCTCCACGGTCTCCCTCGCGGCGCGGATATCCTCAAGAAAAGGTCGGTATTCCTCCGTCTTTTTTTCGGCTGTTTCTTTCCCTTTCGGAAGAAATCTTTCATATATCAGTTTTTCAAGGGTCTTTTCGTCCCGTCTGCCGTACTCGGCATAACGCCGCAATGCGGCGGTCGCATAACTTCTTATCGGATCGTTTTTCATATTATTCCTCCCGAAAGAATTATAACACAGACGGAAAAATTTATCAAGTCGCGCCTGTTTTTCCGTGTCAAGAGG
The DNA here is from genome assembly GCA_934486965.1 of uncultured Eubacteriales bacterium. Classification (GTDB taxonomy): domain Bacteria; phylum Bacillota; class Clostridia; order Oscillospirales; family UBA644; genus Geddesella. Next base: position 3,185 of record CAKSQP010000058.1, on the reverse strand, counting down.
AAAAGTATCGTGATTTTTCACAAAAAAATTCAAAACCGCTTAAAATGCCCGTTTTTCGGCTTTCTTTAATTTTGAACTTTTTTTGACGTAATTTGTCGAAAAAAGCCGCAAATGCCGTTGAAGACAAGAGTTTTCAGCATTTTCAACACAGTTTTCCACAGGTTTGAACATCTTTTTTGAAAAGCGGTGGAAAAGTTGAAAAATTTATGCAGAAAACGTTCGGATTTTTCATTTCGCTTTTCGAAAAAACGGCTCGGTTGCCGCATTTTTGCTGTAAAGGGATATTCTTGACAAAATGTATATAAATTTTGTCAAGCAGATTGCTTGAATCGGAAAAAAGCGGAAAAATCAAGACTTTTACACTTTTTCAACAGACTTTTCCACAGATTTTGCATAAATTTCCGACGGACGCGGATTTTGACATAAAAAAACGGATTTACGGTTTTTGAAAAAAACGCTTTTGTGCAAAATGACCATTACCTTTTTTTCATTTTTCCGCGCCTTTCCTCCGCAAGGCAGATATCGGTTTCGGTTTCGATTATTTTCCGCACTTCTTTTAAGAGGACCGATTTTTTCGGTTTCTTTTTCTGAGGGCGCAGGATAAAAATAGCCTCTTCGAAAATCTCGTTTTTAACATCTTTTATCACGACAACATTTTTGTTTACGCCTTTGATCATCTTTTTTTCGCATTTCTTTTCATTATATAAGTAATTTTACCCCAATTTTTTTGAATTTATTGTCATAAAAAGGAGAAAAACCAAATAAAATTTTAAGAGGTGTTTTTATGATAGAATTATTGATGAAAATTTTCTTTATGGTCCTTCATATTTCGGGGCAGGGGTCTTTTCCGAAGCCGCTTTCCGCCGCCGAAGAGCGGAAATATACAGAACTGAAAAGCGAAGGGGACCGAAACGCGCGGAATATCCTCATAGAAAGAAATCTGAGGCTCGTCGCGCATATCGTCAAAAAATACTACGCCGCAAGCGACGAACAGGACGACCTCATATCTATCGGGACGATAGGGCTTATCAAGGCGGTCGACAGTTTCGACTGCACGAAAAAGACGAAACTTTCGACTTATGCGGCAAGGTGTATCGAAAACGAGATACTGATGTATTTCCGCTCGAAAAAGAAGACGGCTGGAGACATTTCGATAAACGAGCATATCGACGAAGACAAAGACGGCAACGCCCTGCTCATTTCGGATATAATCTCCGAAGACGACCGCATAGTCGAAACGATAGCGGGGAAAATCAGCACGGAAGCGATGCTTAAAGCGATAGACTCGGACCTTGACGAAAGGGAAAAGACCGTCATCGTTCTGCGTTACGGGCTGAAAGCCCCGCCGCTTACGCAGAAAGAGACCGCAGCAAGGCTCGGCATCTCGCGCTCTTATGTTTCAAGAATAGAAAAAAAGGCACTTTCCGTTCTTCGCGAAAAATTAAGCAAATATATGTGAAATAAGGGCTTTTTGATTGACACCGTTCGGGAAAAATGCTATAATTTCCGAAGAACGGAGGATCTCAATGGCTGCTTATACTGTTTTTATAAACGTACTCACGATGCTCATGTATATGGCGTGCGGGTTTATCCTTGTCAAATCAAAAAAGGCGGACCCCTCGCACGCGAAATCGCTTTCGGCGTTTTTGCTTTATATATGCAGTCCGTGCATGATAATAAACGCGTTTTCCGAAATGGAATATTCCCGCGGGAGTTTTATTGAAATCGTAAAATTCTTTTTCACGGCGATCGCCGTCATGCTGCTTTTCTTTATTATCCTCTACGCGGTTCTCCGCAAAAAATACGAAGACCCGAAATACCGCATTTTCTCGATAGGTTCGGTACTCGGAAACGTCGGATTTTTCGGACTGCCTCTCGTCAAAGCCCTGTTTCCTGGAAATCCGCTTGCGGTCTGCTACTGTATAGCGTACGTCGTCGCAATGAACCTCATAGTCTTTACCGTCGGCGTTTTTATGATAACGCAGGATAAAAAATTCATCTCGTTAAAGACTGTTTTCCTAAACCCGACGACCGCCGCTCTCGTCATTGCGCTCCCGATATACTTTTTCGGGATAACTCTGCCGACGCCTATTGCGGGGGCGGTCTCCCTTCTCGGAAACGTAACGACCGCGATATGTATGCTCGTTCTCGGAATGAGACTTGCGTCGGTGAGCCTGAAAAAGGTCTTTTCACAGCCTTTCGCCTATATAACGGCGCTGTCGAAACTTGTCGTTTTCCCGATATTCGCGTTTTTATGCGTCTGTTTCCTGCCGTTCTTCGACGACATCTTCAAAACGACCCTTTTCGTTCTTTCGGCGGCGCCCTCGGCGGCGTTTATCCTGACGCTCGCGGAACTTCACGGCAAAGAACAGGAACTTTCGGCAAATATCGTGCTTGTGGCTTCGGTTCTGAGTATCATTACCCTGCCGCTTCTGTTGCTTATAATATAAAGGAGAAAAAATGAAATACGAACTTGCGGTCTTCGATATGGACGGAACTATCCTCGACACCCTCGAAGACCTGAAAAACAGTCTCAATTTTGCACTCAGGGAAAACGGATTTCCCGAAAGAACGACCGACGAAGTAAGGCGGTTTGTCGGAAACGGCGTAAGAAAACTGATAGACAGAGCCGCGCCCGAAAACACCGATAAAGAAACAAAAGACAAAATTTTCGAAACGTTCAACGGTCATTATAAGATACACTGCACGGACAACACGCGTCCGTACGTCGGAATTCCGGAAACCGTAAAGGCGCTGAGGGACAAAGGGCTGAAGACTGCGGTCGTCTCAAATAAAGAGCATTACGGAGTAATTCTTCTCTGCGAAAAATATTTTCAGGGTCTTTTTGACATGGCGGCGGGGTCGACCGACTCGGTAAGAAAAAAGCCCGCGCCCGACACAGTGCTTTCCGTTATGGAAAAACTCGGAGTTCCGCCCGAAAAAACGGTATATATAGGAGATTCGGACGTAGATATCGAGACGGCAAAGAACGCGGGAACGGACTGCATTTCCGTTTCATGGGGCTTCCGCTCTCCCGAATTTCTTGAAGAGCACGGCGCGACGGTCGTCACCGACAAACCGGAAAAACTCACAGCCTTGATATTGCAATAGGGCGGCAACGCAGTATACTGCGGGGTGCGGCGAAATTTTCGCCGCACCCTTTTTTCGCGCAGCGAAAAAATTTG
>CAKSQP010000057.1 GCA_934486965.1 uncultured Eubacteriales bacterium | reverse complement strand
CTATATCATAGATCTTCAGAAAACAGTTAAAAAGGCAGACGAGGCTTATAACTTCGTTCGCGATCTTGCGGCAGACGGAGGAGAGATCCTTTTCGTCGGAACAAAGAAACAGGCCGCGGAATCCATTAAAGAAGAAGCCGAAAGAGTCGGTATGTACTATGTAAATACCAGATGGCTCGGCGGTATGCTTACAAACTTCGAAACCATCAAAAAGCGTATCCAGAGACTTGCTCAGCTCCGTAAAATGGAAGAAGACGGAACTTTCGATATGCTTCCGAAAAAAGAAGTTACCAAACTTACTCTTGAGATAGAAAAACTCGAAAAATACCTCGGCGGTATCAAGAATATGAAGAAACTCCCGTCCGCACTCTTCATCGTTGACCCCCGCAAGGAGCGCAACGCTGTCGCCGAAGCAAGAAAACTCAATATTCCTATCATCGCTATCGTTGATACAAACTGCGATCCTGATGAAATAGATTACGTTATCCCCGGAAACGACGACGCTATCAGAGCCGTAAAACTTATTGCAGGCGCTATGGCTAACGCCGTTATTGAAGGAAGACAGGGCGAACAGTATGAAGAGCCCGCAGCAGCAGAAGAAGCGGCAGAAGTTGCCGAAGACGCTGAATAATTTGTAAAGGAGAAACTGAAATGGCTGATATATCCGCAAAACAGGTTAACGAACTCAGACAGAGAACCGGCGTCGGAATGATGAAGTGCAAAGACGCGCTCGTCAAGACTAACGGTGATATGGAAGCCGCGGTCACCTTGCTCCGCGAGCAGGGACTTGCCGCAGCAGATAAAAAGGCTAACAGAATTGCCGCTGAAGGCGCTATCGCAATAGCGACCGTCGGCGACGTTACCGCTATGGTAGAAGTCAACGCAGAGACCGACTTCGTTGCCAAAAACGAAAAATTCGTAACTTTCGCAAATACTATCGCAGAGATCGCGGCAAAAGAAAATCCCGCAGACCTCGACGCTCTTATGGCTATGGAATATCCCGGCTTCGGCGGTACCGTTGAAGACAAGAGAAAGGATATGATCCTTGTCATCGGCGAAAACATCAATGTCAGAAGATTCGCCCGTATGGAAGGCGCTTGCTCTTCTTACATTCATGACAAAGGCAGAATCGGCGTTATCGTTAAGTTCACCGAACCCGCTTCCTGCGGCAAATTCGTTGCAATGCAGGTCGCTTCTATGGCTCCGAAATATCTCGACAGAACTCAGGTTCCCGCCGAAGATGTTGAAAAAGAGACTGAGATCATTGTCGCTCAGATAAAGAACGATCCGAAGAATGCAAACAAGCCCGAGAACATCATCAAAGAGAGAATGGTTCCCGGTAAACTTGAAAAATTCTATGCTGCAAACTGCCTCGTAGATCAGGAATACTTCATTGACGATTCCAAGACAGTCGGCAAGTTCGTTGCTTCCGAAGGCAGCGCAAGAATAGTTGATTTCGTACGTTTCGAAAGAGGCGAAGGAATCCAGAAGAGAGAAGACAACTTCGCAGAAGAAGTTGCAAATATGATGAAGAAATAATTCATTATAATATAAAAGACCGGAGAAATTCTCCGGTCTTTTTGCTTATCTCAAATCCATCACTACAAAGATCCACCTGTATAAATCATACAGGAGGATTTTTATTCAGTTATTTTTCGGTGCTTTTGTCTGTCGAGGTCGAACCGTCGGTTGATGTTGTGAGTTTGTCTTTGCTGTAAAACAGCGCCGATATTTTGTCAGGACTGTATTTTTCAACGATTTTCTCGTTCATCGTGTAGTCGAAATCTTTTTTCCAACTCTCAAAAAGTTCGGTGTAAGGTTCGCTTAAAAGAGCGTTGTAGATCGCGTCTTTGCAGTTTTCGTAAAATCTGTCTTCTTCGTTTATATCGCAACGTTTGAGTATCCAGTAGCCGGTATCCGTTTCGACATACGAATATTCGCCGTTTTTGAGGGCGAAGACTTTGTTTACAAGTTGGGAATCAAGCACGGAACTTGTGCTTCCGTAATTGTAATCCTGAAGAATAGTTCCGTCTTTTCCGATAATAAGACCGTCCAGCGTCAGGACCTCGTTGAGGTCTTCGGCAGCTTTCTTTTCGTCGTCGGAATATCCGTCGGTGTTGCTTACATACGCTTCGCTGTATTTCTTGATGAGTTCTTCGAAGTTCGCGCCGTTGTTGAGTTGATTTATAATATCTTTAACGGTGTTGTACTTTTCAAGTGTCTTTTCGGTGGAAAGCGTGTTTCCGCTGTCGTCGGTCTTTGCAAACGCTATGTATTTGAAACGCGCATAATCGTTTTCGAAAGAATTTTTCATCGTTTCTTCCGAGATCTCTTTTTCTCCGCCCGCGCCGAAGTAATGGTCTATTATCATCTGACGTTTGTAGTTTACTTCGAGAATGTCTTTTATCTCGTCGGCAGTCAGCCCGAGCGTTTTATATATGTTGTTGAGTTCGTCTTCGGTATACGATTCTATGAAATTGTGTTCGAATTCGTAATCTGTCTGCTCTTTTATCTTGTCGGTGAGCGAAAGTCCGAGTTCCTTGAATTTCTGGTTTATTATGGTGTAGAAGATATACTGTTCTTCAGTCTGGTCGATAATTACCTGTTTTAACGTTTTTCCGTCGCTTGTTGCTTCCATTGAAAGTTTCGAATCAATATCGTCGCTTCCTGTATACAGATATAAATTTGTTGTCCAGAGGTCTCTGTACCAGTATGCGTAAAACGCATAAGGCGCCGCGGGATATTTTTCACCGTTTGCGGTCATTGCGTATTCGGACGAGCCGCAGCCTGAAACAAGTCCGACAAATATAAGAAGCGCAAGGAGAAGGGATATCTGTTTTGCGTATTTTTTCATAGTACCACCTGTTGTAATGTAATAAAAATATTTTAGCACAGAATTGTGGGAATATCAATACAATTTTGAAAATTTATTGATTTTCTTTGTTTTCTCTGCCGTAAAGAACCATAAATTCCGTAAGCGATTTCACCGGTTCTCGGGTCTTAAGAGTAAAGTACGGGTGTTCGCCGGGACTGTAAAGAAGTTCTCCTCGTTTTGTAAAATGTCCCGACATTTTTGCGATAAGTTCGAGCGGAGGTTCTTTTTCGGTGTATATGAGAAGACAAAGGTCTTTTTCTACGACCGAAACAATACCGTTTCTTTTGCCTATCGAGCGGCATTTTGCAATATCCAGAAGATTTTCGACTTCTTTCGGAGGATCCCCGAAACGGTCTATCATCTCGTCTAATATATCGCTTCTTTCTTCGTCGGTCTCCGCGGAAGAAATATTTTTGTATATCTCTATTCTGGAATTTATATCTTTGATATAACTGTCGGGAATATACGCGTTTATATTCAGTTTTACCGAACACTCGGTCTCCTTTTTTATAAGTCCGCGTTTTTCCTTTACGGCGTTTCCGAGAAGTTTCATATACATATCGTAGCCGACGGACAGAAGATGCCCGCTCTGTTCTGCACCGAGAATGTTTCCTGCACCCCTTATTTCAAGGTCGCGCATCGCGATCTTAAGCCCTGAGCCGAATTCCGTAAATTCCCGTATCGTCATCAGGCGTTTGTAGGAATCTTCGGTCAGAACTTTGCCTTTGCGATAGAGAAAATATGCGTATGCGCGTCTTGAAGAGCGCCCGACTCTGCCTCTTATCTGATGAAGTTGGGCAAGTCCGAGCCTGTCTGCGTCTTCGACGATAAGCGTGTTGCAGTTCGGGACGTCGACGCCCGCTTCGATTATTGTAGTGCAAACGAGTACGTCCGTTTCCTTGTTCAGAAAATCTTCCCAGACTTCGGAAAGTTCGTCTTTCGTCATCTGCCCGTGGGCAACGCCTACCTTACAGCCCGTCAGAGCCTTTATTTCGGACGCGGTTCTGAAAATACTGTCGACTCTGTTGTGAAGATAAAAACACTGTCCGCCTCTCGCAATTTCTTTTCTTACGGCGTCCGCGACAAGCCCTTTGTCGTATTCGGCGACATAAGTCGTTACGGGAAGCCTGTCGAGCGGAGGCTCGTTTATTACGGAAATATCCCTGATACCCGAAAGCGACATATTTAGCGTCCTCGGTATCGGAGTCGCCGAAAGAGTAAGTACGTCGACATTTGCACAAAGTTCTTTCAGGTGTTCTTTATGCGAAACGCCGAAACGCTGTTCTTCATCGACGACGACAAGTCCGAGATCCTTGAAAACGACGTTTTTCTGAAGTATTTTATGAGTGCCTATAAGTAAGTCGATTTTTCCGTTTTTCAGTTTTTTCAGCGTCTCCGCCTGCTGGGACGGCGTGCTGAAACGCGAAAGCAGGGCGATGTTGACGGGGAAATTCCTGAAACGGGACATCGCCGTCCTGTAATGCTGAAATGCGAGGATCGTCGTGGGGGAGAGGATAGCCGCCTGCTTGCCGTCGGAGACGCATTTGAATATCGCGCGCAGTGCGACTTCGGTTTTTCCGAACCCGACGTCTCCGCAGAGAAGACGGTCCATCGGAACGGGGGACTGCATATCTTTTTTTATTTCCTCAACGCATCGGAGTTGGTCTTCCGTCTCTTCGAATTCGAATTCCTCTTCGAAATCTTTTTGCCATTCGGTGTCTTCCGAAAAAGCAAAACCCGCGGAATGAAGCCGTTTTCCGTAGAGCGCGATAAGTTCGTCCGCCATATCTTTGACTGCTGCGCGGACCCTCGTTTTGGTCTTGTGCCATTCCGCTCCGCCCATTTTATTCAGTTTTACCTTGATCCCGTTGCCGCCGCCGACATATTTCGATATTTTGTCAAGTTGGTCGCAGGGAATATACAGGACGTCTCCTCCCGAATAAACTATCTTTATTCTGTCGTCGGTTATCCCGTGGTTTTCGATTTTATATACGCCCTCGTAAAGGCCTATTCCGAAATCTTCATGGACGACATAGTCTCCCTTTTCGATATCGAAAATATTGTTTATCTTTTCGCCGTATTTGTGGCGTATCTTTCTTTTTTTGCGCTCTTCTTTTGCCGAAAACGGAAGAAAGGCGGTTTTGGTTTCTCTTATAACGTAACCGTAAGGAATATTTGCTTTTACCGTTTCGAGATTTTTCGAATAGTCAAGTTCTTTTTTTATCTTTTCGGCAACGTCCGCCGACGATACCGAAATTCTGACGGAATAACCGTCTTTGAGAAATTCCCGCGCGTCGTCGATAATGATATTCGGGTTTGAAACTTCATAATTTTCGATGTTGAAATTTATAAGTTCCGCCGCCGTAAAATAAGAAACAGAGCAGGGGAGAGTTTCGAAAATTAAAGGGTTTTCTATTTTTGCAAACACTGCGTCTTTGTGCAGAAAATAGTCTCCTTTTATAAAGGAAACGCCCTCTTCCGCCATACTTTTTATGTCTTCCGAAAGTCGGAATTCAAAAGATTCCATGGCTTTTTCGCACTTCCTGAAATCGAGAAATGCGACTATCGCGTCTTTCGGAAAATAATCTGCCACTGTCGCTTTTTCGGGAAAAACAGCGGGAATATAACGGTCGTGTTTCGGCAAAATTCCGTTTTTCAGCAGTTCGCGGTCTTCCGCAGTGTATTTGTCTGTGAGCTTTTCGGTCCGTCTGAGAATTTCTCCGGAAATATTTTCATTTAGTTCCTTTGCTGGAGTAATTTTGGCTTTTTCGACTCTGTCGGTACGCCGCTGGGTATCCGGTTCGAAATATGAAACTGTGTCGATTTCATCTCCGAAAAACTCGATTCGGTAAGGCAGTTCCTCGTTATTTGAGAAGACATCGACGATTCCTCCGCGCACGCAGAACTGACCTCTTGTCTCTACTCTTTCGGTATAGATATATCCGAGCGCCGAAAGGTTTTGCGAGAGGTTTTCGAGGAGGACTTCGTCACCCTCCGAAAGGTTGATTTCACTGTATTTATCGGGGGAAGACGTAAGTATTTCAAGGGCTTCCGCAGGAATTACAGCGGCGTTGAAGTCCCCCGTCTTCATTTTTGATAAAACTTCAAGCCTTGCCGAAGAGCCGTAATTCGACGCGCTGTCTATATTTCTGAAATTGTAGTCTTTGGGCGGATAAATGTATGAGGAATAAAGATATTCGTCGAGAAAGTTGCGGCATTTGACGGCGGTCGTTTCGTCGGGAACTATCAGAATGAGTTTTTTGCCCGTTTCTTTTGCGAGCAGTGCCGCAATATAAAGTTTTTGGGTATAAAGACCGAAGACAAAACAACCTTCATGCCGTTCTGTCTTTTCTTTCAAGGTATTGAATTCGCTGAGTTTTGCTATGTCTTCGAAAAGTTTCATTCTTTACCCGTTGTATTTACTCATCGCAAGATCGGTCTTCCCGTCGGCAATGAGCAAAATGGCATTGTATACGTCGTCAAGCCTTGATATGAGCCCTTTGTATTCTTCGTTCGAAAAAGTACCGAGGACCCAGTCCGCAAGGGGAATTGCGGAGTTTTCTCTGTCCGAAACGCCTATGCGTATTCTCGGAAATTTATCCGAAATGAGCATATAGATTATATTCGCAAGCCCGTTATGACCGCCGTCTCTGCCGCTTTTTCTTATTCTCACGACGTTCGACGGAAGATTTATGTCGTCGCTTATCACAATAATTTTTTCTGGCGGAATTTTATAAAAATCCGCGGCGGCTTTCACCGCCTCACCCGACAGGTTCATAAATGTCTGCGGTTTTAAGAAAACGAATTTTCTGCCGTCGATGACCGTTTCTCCGTAGGTCGCCCTGAATTTGATTTTAGATATTTTTACGCCGATTTTATCAGCGATATAGTCGAGGGCGATCCAGCCGACGTTATGTCTTGTTCTTTCATATTTTTTGCCGGGATTTCCGAGTCCGACAACGAGAATCGTTTCCATACGTTCTTCCTTTGCTTTTGTTTTTTACAGTATAACACAATAACTTGAACAAAACAAGCAAATTTTGCAAAATTGATAAAAATTTACGAAAAAAGATATTGTATTTTGCTGAAATATATGTTATAATAGCCTGAAAACAAAAACAGGAGGAGACTAAAACATGTCAAAAAAGTATGTTTACCTTTTCAGCGAAGGTAACGCTCAGATGCGTGAACTTCTCGGCGGTAAAGGTGCAAACCTTGCGGAAATGACCAACATCGGTCTTCCCGTTCCCCAGGGCTTTACCATTTCCACAGAGGCTTGCACGCAGTATTATGAAGACGGCAGAAAGATAAACGATGAAATCCAGGCTCAGATCATGGAATACATCGATAAAATGGAAACCATTACCGGTAAAAAATTCGGTGATAAAGAAAATCCTCTTCTCGTTTCGGTCCGTTCCGGCGCTCGCGCTTCCATGCCCGGTATGATGGATACTATCCTCAACCTCGGACTTAACGAAGAAGTTGTCGACGTTATGGCTAAAAAGTCCGGAAACCCCCGTTGGGCTTGGGACTGCTACAGAAGATTTATTCAGATGTACTCCGACGTTGTTATGGAAGTCGGAAAGAAATATTTCGAAGAACTCATCGATAAGATGAAGGAAGAAAAAGGCGTTAAGCAGGACGTCGAACTCACCGCAGAAGACCTTGCAGTCCTCGCAGGTCAGTTCAAAGCCGAATATAAGAGCAAGATCGGCAAAGACTTCCCGACAGACCCGAAAGAACAGCTTATGGGTGCTATCGAAGCGGTCTTCCGTTCATGGGACAACCCCAGAGCAAACGTTTACCGCCGCGACAACGATATCCCGTATTCCTGGGGTACCGCAGTCAATGTTCAGATGATGGCGTTCGGTAACATGGGCGACACCTCCGGAACCGGCGTTGCTTTCACCAGAGACCCCGCTACCGGCGAAAAGAAACTCATGGGCGAATTCCTTATGAACGCACAGGGCGAAGACGTTGTTGCCGGCGTTCGTACTCCTTCTCCCATCGCTAAACTTCACGAAGTAATGCCTGAAGTTTACGACCAGTTCGTAAAGATCTGCGCAACTCTTGAAGACCATTACAGAGATATGCAGGATATGGAGTTCACTATCGAAGACAGAAAACTCTATATGCTTCAGACCAGAAACGGTAAGAGAACCGCAAAAGCCGCTCTTAAGATCGCTTGCGACCTCGTTGACGAGGGCATGATCGATAAGAAACAGGCTGTTGCAATGATCGATCCGAGAAACCTTGACACTCTTCTTCACCCGCAGTTCGATGCTAAGGCTCTTAAAGCGGCTACTCCCGCAGGAAAAGGTCTCGGCGCTTCCCCGGGTGCTGCTTGCGGTAAAGTAGTATTCACCGCAGACGACGCTGTTGCTTGGCATGAAAAAGGCGAAAAAGTCGTCCTTGTCCGTCTCGAAACATCTCCGGAAGACATCACCGGCATGAAGGCTTCTCAGGGTATTCTCACCGTTCGCGGCGGTATGACCTCTCACGCAGCTGTCGTTGCCCGCGGTATGGGTACCTGCTGTGTTTCCGGTTGCGGCGAAATCAAAATGGACGAAGAAAACAAAAAATTTGAACTCGCAGGTAAAGTTTACCACGAAGGCGACTTCATCTCCATCGACGGTTCCACCGGTAACATCTACGACGGTATAATCCCGACAGTTGACGCTGAAATCGCAGGCGAATTCGGAAGAATCATGGCTTGGGCTGACGAGTTCAGAACTCTTAAAGTCCGCACCAACGCCGATACTCCCGCTGACGCTAAGAAAGCAAGAGAACTCGGTGCCGAAGGTATCGGTCTCTGCCGTACCGAACACATGTTCTTCGAAGAAGACAGAATCGCCGCTTTCCGCGAAATGATCTGTTCCGACACCGTCGAAGAAAGAGAAGCAGCTCTTGCAAAGATCATGCCTTATCAGCAGGGCGACTTCGAAAAACTTTACGAGGCTCTTGAAGGCTGCCCCGTAACCATTCGTTTCCTTGATCCTCCTCTCCATGAATTTGTTCCGACCGAAGAAGAAGATATCGAAAAACTTGCTAAGGCTCAGGGCAAATCCGTTGAAACCATAAAGAATATTATTGCATCTCTCCACGAATTCAACCCGATGATGGGTCACAGAGGCTGCCGTCTTACCGTAACCTATCCGGAAATCGCAAAGATGCAGACAACCGCTATAATTCGTGCGGCAATCAACGTTAAGAAGAAGCACCCCGATTGGAACATCGTTCCCGAAATCATGATCCCGCTTGTCGGCGAAGTTAAAGAACTTAAGTTCGTTAAGAATATCGTTGTTGCAACCGCTGACGCTGAGATCAAAGCGGCAGGCATCGACCTCAAATACGAAGTCGGTACCATGATCGAAATTCCGAGAGCGGCTCTCACCGCTGACGAGATCGCTAAAGAAGCCGAATTCTTCTGCTTCGGAACAAACGACCTTACTCAGATGACCTTCGGATTCAGCCGTGACGACGCAGGCAAGTTCCTCGGCGCTTACTACGATAACAAGATCTATGAGAACGATCCGTTTGCCAAACTCGACCAGATAGGCGTCGGCAAACTTATGGAAATGGCTGTAACCCTCGGAAAGAAGACCCGTCCCGAAATGCACTGCGGTATCTGCGGTGAACACGGCGGCGACCCGACCTCGGTAGAATTC
>CAKSQP010000056.1 GCA_934486965.1 uncultured Eubacteriales bacterium | reverse complement strand
AAATTTCTTGTATCGAAGTTCAAAATGCAGCAAGGCCGTCGCCTTGCGAGGCTTTGGACAAAGATACGGGGAATTTTGCTGTGAGAAACCAATACTTCCTTATCAGCCCTCAGCCAGTTCTTCGGCGGCTTTCTTTTGAGGAAAATATATGTACGATATAATTATAATCGGCGGCGGTCCCGCGGGACTTACCGCGGCAATCTACGCTCTGCGTGCGGGCAAAAAAACGCTCGTTATCGAAAAAGGTACTTTCGGCGGACAGATAACCTTTTCTCCGAAAGTCGAAAATATCCCCGGATTCACTTCCGTCACCGGAAATGAATTTGCCGAAAAACTTGTCGATCAGGCGCTTTTTCAGGGGGCTGACTTTGAGGCGTGCGAGGTTCTTTCCGTTGTCGACGGAAAAACAAAAACCGTAAAAACCGACGGCGGCGATTTCGAAGCGAAAGCCGTCATTGTCGCGACAGGGGCGGCTCACCGCCTTCTCGGGCTTGAAAACGAAGAAAAGTTTATCGGAGATGGAATTTCTTTCTGCGCAGTCTGCGACGGGGCTTTCTATAAAGGGAAGACCGTCGGAGTCGTCGGCGGCGGAAACTCCGCTTTGCAGGAAGCGATTTTGCTTTCGGGCGTTGCGAAAAAAGTAATTATCATTCAGAATCTTCCGTATCTCACGGGCGAAAAAAAACTCTGCGAAGAAGTCGAAAAATCGGAAAATATCGAAATCATTACCGATTCGACCGTCAAAAAACTTCTCGGCGAAAAGGAACTTTCGGGCGTTATAATCGAAAAGAACGGCGAAGAAAAAGAACTTGCGCTTGACGGACTTTTCGTTGCTATCGGTCTCGTTCCTCAGAACGCTCCGTTTGAAAATATCATTTCTCTTGACGAGCGCGGATACGCCGATTCTTCCGATTGCAAAACAAAAACCGACGGTGTTTTCGTCGCGGGAGACTGCCGCACGAAAAAAATAAGACAGGTCGCGACCGCGGCATCGGACGGGGCAATTGCAGCCCTTGCCGCCTGCGACTACATTGATAACTTATGAAATACATTCTTTGGGACTGGAACGGCACGCTTTTCGATGATTTCGGGATCTGTCGTTATACGATTGATAAATTGCTTACGGATAACGGACTTCCGCCGCTTGAATCGGACGAAGACTATCGCCGTAAATTCTGCTTTCCGATAACCCGTTTTTACGAAAATCTCGGACTTGATTTTTCGAAAAAACCTTTCGAAAAACTTGCGGTCGAGTATATGGATATCTATATCCCGCTGAGTCGTGATAAAAAAGTCTGCAACCTTAATCGCGACGCCGTAAAAACGCTTTCCGCATTTTCCGAAAAAGGATATCGGCAGTATATAATTTCGGCGTCGAAAGCCGACGTCTTAAAAAGTCAGGTCGGAAGTTTCGGAATTGAAAAATTCTTTACCGAAATCGCTGGGATAGGCGATATTTACGCAGGCTCGAAAGCGGAAATTGCCCTCGAATGGGAAAAGAAAAACGGAGTTTCTCCGTCCGACGTCGTCTTTATCGGCGATTCTCTTCACGATTTTGAGATCGCGTCTCTTCTCGGCTGTCGCTGTCTTTTATATACGGGCGGACATCAGGAAATTCCCGAAAGCAAAAACTACGAAAAAATAAATTCTCTTATAAAGGCGGTTGATTTGATATGATAAGCGAACTTTTCAAAGGGAGACCCGAAGACAAAAGGGAAGACAGGGAAGAGCGCTGCTATGATTTTCTCGACGACCTCGGAATAGAATATTACCGCGTCGACCATCACCCGACCGACACCATGGAAGCGTGCGTCGCCGTCGGCAAAGTCCTCGGCACCGATATAAAGAAAAATCTGTTTCTGTGCAATACGCAGAAGACGAAATTCTATCTTCTGGTCATGCCGGGCGATAAAATTTTCAAAACGAAATTCCTTTCAAAACAGATAAATTCGGCAAGACTTTCCTTCGCCTCCGCCGAGGATATGGTCAGATATCTCGACCTTTACCCCGGTTCCTGCTCGGTTCTCGGGCTCATAAACGACAAAGATAACGACGTTACGCTGATAATCGACCGCGATATCTTAAAAAAAGACGTCATCAGTTGTCACCCCTGCAAGTCGACTTCGAGCATTCGCTTTTCGATGAAAGATCTCTTTGAAAAAGTTCTGCCCGCACTGCACCACGAGCCCATAATCGTCGACCTGCCGAGCGAAATCCCCGAACAATAAAAAAGGACACGGTTTTCCGTGTCCTTAAATTTTATATCGGGAATTCGACGGTGATTGCCGTTCCTTTTCCGACTTCGCTTTCAAGCGTTATTTTTCCGTTGTGGTACTGGACCGCGTGTTTGACTATTGAAAGTCCGAGGCCCGTACCTCCCGACGCTTTCGAGTGGCTCTTGTCGACTCTGTAAAAGCGTTCGAAAATCCTGTCTCTGTGTTCGGGCGGAATCCCGATACCTGTATCTTTTACCCTGATTTCAGCGTTTTTGCCGTCGGAAGACACCGTAATATCGACTTTGCCGCCGTCGGTATTGTATTTTATCGCGTTGTCGCAAAGGTTGTAGACGATTTCGTAGATAAGTCGTTTCACACCGTTTATTTCGGCGTGTTCTCCGTTGAGATCTACCGTTACGTTCTTTTCTTCCGCGGCGTTTTCAAGGGTCGACCGAACTTCTTTCGCCGTTTCAAAAAGGTCGACTTTTTCGGTCGGCATATCGTTTTGCTCGTCAAGTTGCGAAAGCCTGATTATGTCTTCGATAAGCGCAAGCAGTCGTGAAGCCTCTTTTTGTATGTGCCCGACAAACCTCGGCATATCTTCGGGTTTCACCATTCCCGACTGGATAAGGTCGGCGCTTCCGATTATCCCCTGTAACGGGGTCTTGAGTTCGTGGGAAACGTTTGCGGTGAATTCCCTGCGGTTTCTTTCGGCAAACGTCTGTTCCGTCGAGTCGAACGCCAGAATGACAAAGCCCGCGACCGCGCCGTCACTGTCAATTCTGCTTATGTCAAAGCGATAGTCTCTGCCGTTTATCTCTTTCGAAATTTCGCACTGCCCGTCCTTTTCGGCTTTTTTTACGGAAGAAAGTATCCTTTCCGAAAGGTTGTTTCCGCTTTCGCCGAATATCTTTTCAGCCGCGGGGTTTATACTGAGAATTTCATAGTTTTCGTCAAGAAGGATAAGTCCCTCTTTCATATTTTCGGTCGTCTGCGTGAATTCGTCGGTCTTCTGCCGTAATTTTTTCAATTGCTCCGAAACTTCCGAATGAAGATCGTCAAGCCTTATAAGCAACGGTTTCAACTCTTCGTAAGTTTTGTTTTCGAGCGGTTTTTCAAGGTCAAGTTCGTTTATCGGCTTGACTATTTTTTTTGCAAGTTTGTTTGCAAGAAAAGCAGAGATTGCAACCGCGATTATTATAACGACAAGTATCGGCTGGGGGATTCCGAGCATCAGAAGCGCTACTGTCGCGTAACTTGTCGATACCCGCAGAATTCTGCCGTCCGAAAGACGTTTTGCGCAGTAAAGCGTTTTTTCGGTCAGGGTCGAAGAATATCTCGTGCTTTCTCCCGTTCCGTTTTTTTCGGCTTCTATGATTTCCTCGCGGTCGGAGTGATTTTCAAGTCCGGAAGGATCTTTTTCGGTGTCGAAAACGACTGTTCCGTCGGTGTCGATAAGGGTTATTCGGTAATTTTCGGGGTTTATTTCCGAAAGGACTTCCGTTCCGCCCTTTTCAAACGCCGCCGCGGCAATCAAGGCTTCGTCGGCAAGTCTCTCTCTTTCAATGTTGCCGAAATAACCGTAGATAACGCCCGTTATCATTATTACCGAGGCGAAAAGCACCGCTACTGCGACGGCAAGGATCGCTCTGAATATTTTCCCTGTCACTTTACTGCTCCCAACGGTAACCTACGTTTCTTACCGTTTCTATCTTTTCTCCGTATTTTCCTATCTTCTGACGGAGCGTGCGGATATGCATATCTACGGTTCTCGTCTCTCCGCAGAAATCCATGCCCCATATCTCGTTAAAAAGCATATCTCTCGTAAACGCTTTTCCGGGATTCTGCATGAAGAGTTTCAGTATCTCAAATTCCTTATATGTAAGGACTATTTTTTCGCCGTCGGCAAAAACGGTGTGGGCGTCGTCGTCGAGTTTGAGCCCGCCGTTTTCGATAGTCTTCGTATTCTTCGGCTTGTATCTTCTCAGGACCGCTTTGACGCAGGAGACGAATTCCATTGCCCCGAAAGGCTTTGTAAGGTAATAATCGGCGCCGGAATCAAGCCCCTTTATCTTGTCGTATTCTTCGCCCTTTGCAGTCGCCATAATTACGGGAATATCTGCATATTCGGGCGATCTTTTCAGTTCTTTCAGAATTTCCACTCCGTCTTTGCCCGGAAGCATTACGTCGAGAACTATAAGTTCGGGTTTTTCCGTTTTGAGTTTTTCGAGCATTGTTTGTCCGTCTTCAAAGCCGCAGGCTGAAAATCCCGTCTGCCCCAAAGCATAGACTTCTATGTCGCGGGTGCTTGCGTCGTCTTCAACGCACCATATCATAATTATCCCTCCCTAAAAAAGACCAAACCGTCTTGAGACGAACGATTCGGGGGCTTATAATAGAAGCATAAACCGTCGGAAATATTTTAGCACAAATAAAGATTCTTGTCAATTTGTGTTGAATATAATGCGGAAAAAAATATAAGGAGGTTCATATTATGAATCAGAACAGCGTAAACATCACTTCAACAGACAACCCCACGGAATCCACACTGAATAAAGTTTCGGTGATAACGGGCAGTGAAAGTGCCTCCGACCGTGCGGAAAAGTACCCGAACGTCGGGGCGGTCGCGGATTATCTCGAAACAGGTCTTTCGGGGAAATTGGATAAGAGTTCCGTAAAGACAACTTACAATCACGGCGACAGTACCGGCGACAATGAAGTTTTCAGCACAAGAGGCACCGTAATGTATGTTACAAAACAGCGTTTCGAAACAGCGGACTATAAAGTCACAACTATTGACGACGAATCGGATAACGAAGATTATCCGTCGGCAAAGGCTGTTTACGATTTCGTTTCGGAAAGGGAAAAGACTTCAAATAAAGTAACGGCTTTCGATCCGGACACGATCTACGGCAACGACAAATATCCGTCTTTCCCCGCTATGCAGGGATATATTGCATCTCTTCATTCCGCGGCGACTCTCGAAGTAAACTATGAAAACGGGACGACGGGAGTTTATCACCTCTGGACGGAGGTTCAGTAATGAGTATTCTTGAAAACGTCGGGAGTATCAGGTTCAACGGAAATTCCGTCAGATCAATGTATGCGGACGGTAAAAAGGTTTTCGAAAAGACCGAAAGTTCTCTGCCTTTACCGTCGGTCGTTCTGAATGTCGAAGATTTCAGAATGAAAAGCGAAACAGAGGAATACAGCGACACCGAAACTCTTCGCCGTGCGGCTGAGGCTTTCAATCAGACGGGCGGAACGCTGATGTTTCCGCAGAACAGAGTTTATACCGTAGAGCCCGTATATGATGCCGCGTATACCGCTCTTGCGACAAATGCTACAAGCCCGTACAGCCCCGACTGCGTTATGGAATTTTCCTGCGATAAAAGAGGCGTCGTGGATTTTAACGGCTCGACGTTAAGATACGATCCGACGGCTCCGAGCCGTATGAAATACAAAATGGTCAAGGTGAGCGACTGCACTGATATCGAACTGAAAAACGGAAGTATTATCGGGGACAGGCTTACTCATGTCTATCCTTCGCCTTTCACTGTTACGGCAACGGGGGACGGAAGTAAGACGGTGTTCTCCTTTGCCGAAACAATTCCCGAAGATAAGCCGTATTTCCCGAAACCTGCGGTAACTGTTGACGGAGTTGACGGCAGAGATAATATTTTAAGTTGGAGTGCGGTAAAGAGAGAAATCAGATTCAAGACCGCGCCTGCTGAAAATTCCGTGATAGAGTTTACCTTTACAGAGCCTTCCCATGCATTTGGTTTCTGTCTCTTTTTATACAATACAAATCTTGCCGATACCGTAGACCGCTTCGGGTCGGCGGCTGACGTCAATGCATACCTTGCGGCTCACGGGCAACTTTCGGGCGACGGTAGTCTTGTTGTCGGCGATGTAATAAAAGTTCTCGACTGTTTCGGGGCTGACGGTATCGGATATTACAGGTATATTACATGGAAAGACGCAAACGGCAATTTAGGCGAGAGACTGGACAGATTTTGCTTTGATCCGAATACGGGCAATGCTGTCGGCGGCGGAAAGTATGTCGGTATTCCGCAAGGAAAAAATGTCACGGAAGCAGGGACTGTCAGACTGACCGACATGAATATCAGTCAGGCGACGGGCGACGGTATTTACTGTATGAACGGTTCAAAATCAAATAAGAACAATCTGATCTTCTCGGGTCTGAACGTTCACCATATTCGCCGCAACGGCATAACCGTCGGGTATTGCGATAATGTTTATATCAAAGATACTGTTATTACTCATGTCGGAGATTTTGACGGCGTCAAAGGAACGTCTCCGCGGTCGGGAATCGATATGGAGGCGGAATACGGAGACCGCAGTACAAATAAAGTAATAATGAGGAATATCACGACCGAAAATTGCGATAATTACGGGGTAGTCAATGCCGGGACTCAACTCAACGCAAGACGTGAAAATATCGTTATATTCACCGATTGCTACTTTGAAAACCCTGCTTTGCAGAATGCGTATCTGACAAATTGCACGCTGAAATACATCGGGACAGCCGACCGTTCGGCTTATGCTTTCAAAAAATGTTTTGTGAATAAAACCACGTTTCTGCATAGGTTTGAGGGCTCTCTGTGGATACAGGAGTCCGTCATCATGAACTCTGTTCTTGAGGGGCTCGGAAGCGGTGATAACAGACTTTATACCAATAAGACCCGTATAGAGAACAGTACGATAAAGAACTATAAGAGCGAAAACGTCACAAGGCATTACTACGGAAACGCTTTCGGCGGCGTTGCAAACTATATCGGCAGTTCGGACGGGGAACGTATTGAAGTCGGAGGCGGCGTTTACAGAAATGTTCTTCTCAGGAACTGTAATCTGTACGTTCAGGATTCCGCACCGAGTACCCTTAATATTAAGGATAAGATGATGAACAATCTCAGCGCTTCAAAGTGCGAAGACTGCAAAGCGTTGCTTTTCCAGGCGGCGGCAGACTCCAAAAATGATTTTGCCGCAATTCCGGGACTTTCCGTCGGGGTATTTTCCGGCGATACGGTAATCTGGCAATAAGAAAAAGAGGCATCTTCAAGATGCCTCTTTTTTATCCCAAAATCTGTCTTGCAACGTAAACGCCGCTTGCCGACGCGTGCGAAAGGGAATGGGTGATACCGCTTCCGTCGCCTATAACGTAAAGTCCTTCGTGCCTTGTCATAAGGTTATTGTCGACTTCGACTTCCATATTATAGAACTTGACCTCGACTCCGTAAAGCAAAGTGTCGTCGTTTGCTGTTCCCGGAGCAACTTTGTCAAGCGCGTATATCATTTCGATAATTCCGTCGAGAATTCTCTTCGGAAGAACGAGACTGAGGTCGCCCGCCGCGGCACTCAGAGTCGGAACGGTAAACGATTCTTCAATTCTCTTCTGCGTACTTCGCTGTCCGCGGACAAGATCCCCGAACCTCTGGACGATGACCCCGCCTCCGAGCATATTGCTGAGTTTTGCGATACTTTCGCCGTAGCCGTTCGAATCCTTGAAGGGCTCGGAAAAGTGCTTTGCGACAAGCAGGGCGAAATTGGTGTTGTTCGTCTGTCTTGCGGGGTCTTCGTAACTGTGACCGTTTACGGTGACTATACCGTTTGTGTTTTCGGTTACGACAGCCCCTTTCGGGTTCATGCAGAATGTGCGGACAAGGTCTTCGTATCTTGACGTCCTGTATACTATCTTGCTTTCATAAAGTTCATCTGTAAGGTGCGAAAAAATCTCGGCGGGAAGTTCAACGCGGACGCCTATATCCACGCGGTTCGATTTTGTGCTTATATCAAGGTCGCGGCAGACTTTTTCAAGCCATTTGCTGCCGCTTCTGCCTGCCGAAATAACGCAGTCTTTGCCTTCGTAAGACGTATTTCCGCTGTATATCCTGAAACCGCAGTCGGTCTTTTCTACCTTGTCTATCGCACAGTCAAAATGAAATTCCACGTTGTCTTTGAGGTGCGCGTAAAGGTTTTTGAGAACTATGTAGTTTATGTCCGTTCCGAGATGCCTTACAGACGCGTCAAGAAGGTGAAGTCCGTTCTGCATACAGATCTTTTTTATGCTTGTGCCTGCCGTGGAATAAAGTTTCGTTCCCTCGCCGCCGAACGCAAGATTTATTTTGTCGACGTACTCCATAAGTTCAAGAGCGGGCTTTTTGCCGATATATTCGTAAAGCGTTCCGCCGAAATCGTTGGTTATGTTGTATTTTCCGTCGGAAAACGCTCCCGCTCCGCCGAAACCGCTCATTATCGAACAACTTTTGCATTTGATGCAGGTCTTTATCTTCTCCCCGTCTATCGGACATCTGCGCTTTGAAAGTTCATGTCCCATTTCAAAAACCGCGATTTTCAGGTTCGGGTTCTTTTCCGTCAGTTCGTAGGCGGTAAATATTCCGCCGGGTCCTGCTCCGATTATAAGAACATCATACATCTTTTTCTTTCCTCCGCAAAAAAATAGTTGACTGCCTTTGAGGTAGTCAACCATAGGTGGCTGGTAGAAACATTTGCCCGTTCTGCAAATTTATACCTTAGGTTAGGCAGAGAAGATTCGGACTCTTCTCTGCCTATGGAGCGAGATACGGGAGTCGAACCCGCCTATCAACCTTGGGAAGGTCGCATTCTACCGATGAATTAATCTCGCGTACCTTGAAATTATATCACTTTTTTCTTCTTCTGTCAATAGTAAAAACGGGGGACTGCAAAATTTACAGTCCCCCAAAATATTATATTGTTTCTACATCGGGAAGGTTGAGCTCGATTTCTTTTCCGAGTTCTGCGGATTTTACTATTCCCGAAAGAATTGCCTGATTGTAGAATATCTGGTCGGTGGAAACAGCCGCCTTGCCGCCGTTCTTTATCGCGTCGAGGAACGAACGGATCTTGTGGTCGAAAAGTCCCATTCCGCTGTAATCGGGAAGAATAGGAACTTCAAATTCGACAGGCTCGTTTGCAACGTCCTTGTATATCTTCATCGGTCCGCCGACAGTGCCGTTCCAGCATTCGGTCGAAGGAATACGGAGACCCGCTTTCTTACCGAGGATAAGGGTGTCGCCCGTGGTGTCCATGTGCATAGCCCAAGAGATTCTGAAGTCGAGAACTATGCCGCCTTCAAGACGGATAAACGCCGCCGCGAAGTCGTCGACATTGAAACGTTTTGCGTCCTGCGGATACATTTCGGGGTTGGTTCCGAAGAAGTCGGATTTATACGCCGAAACCGTAAGGGGCTTCGGATAACCGATAGCGTTGAGGACCATGTCGAGAGAATAACAGCCGATATCTGCACGCGCGCCGATACCTGCGGTGTCCTGGTCGATAAACGTTCCGCCGGGAATA
>CAKSQP010000055.1 GCA_934486965.1 uncultured Eubacteriales bacterium | reverse complement strand
ACTCACATCAGCCTATATATTATAGCATAAGTCGGCGGTATTTTCAATACTTTTTTCGTGAACAAATTGTGAATTATCAGTTTTCTTCGGAAGTATTTTCCGTTTCGGAAGGCTGTTCCTCCGAAGTTTTGTCCTCTTCGGTTTTTCCGAAATATATTTCGCGGAATTCTTCTCCCGAAAGTTTTTCGGTCTCCATGAGTTTATTCGCTATAAGATGGACCTTTTCGCTGTTTTCGGTAAGAATGTTTTTCGCTCTGTTATAAGCGCTGTCGATAATTTTCTTTATCTCTTCGTCGATCTCAAAAGCGACTTCGTCGGAATAATTCTTCTGCGCACCGAAATCTCTTCCGAGGAAGACTTCTTCGTTCGGGTTTCCGAACGCTATCGGACCGAGCAGGTCGCTCATACCGTATCTCATGACCATCTTGCGCGCAATATCCGTCGCTCTTTCAATATCGTTTGAAGCGCCCGTCGATATGTCGTCAAGGAAGATTGATTCCGCAACGCGTCCGCCGAGAAGAGAAACGATACCTTCGATCATTTCATTCTTGGACATATAACTCTTATCCTCTTTCGGAAGATAATAGGTATAGCCACCCGCGCCGCCTCTCGGAACAATGGATATCTGATGAACGGGATCCTGCGATGAAAGATTACTGCTGACGATCGCGTGACCTGTTTCGTGATATGCGGTAAGTTTCTTTTCCTTATCGGAGATCTTGCGCGATTTCTTTTCGACGCCGACAACGACTTTGAGCATCGCGTCTTCAATATCGCACATCATGATCTTATCGCGTTTTCTTCTTGCGGCAAGAAGTGCCGCTTCGTTAAGAATATTTTCAAGATCGGCGGGAGCAAAGCCCGAGGTCGTTTTCGCAACGGTCTCAAGGTTCACATCGTCACCCAAAGGCTTTTTCTTGGCGTGGACTTCAAGTATCTGAAGACGCGCTTTGACGTCGGGAAGAGTTATTACGATCTGACGGTCGAAACGTCCGGGTCTGAGAAGCGCTTTATCAAGGATATCGGGACGGTTTGTCGCCGCCATTACGATAACGCCCTCGTTTTCTTCAAAGCCGTCCATTTCAACAAGCAACTGATTAAGGGTCTGTTCCCTTTCGTCATGCCCGCCGCCGAGACCTGCGCCTCTCTGACGTCCGACAGCGTCGATCTCATCTATAAAGATTATGCAGGGAGAACTCTTTTTCGCCTGTTCGAAAGTATCGCGGACACGGGACGCACCGACGCCGACGTAAAGTTCGACAAAGTCGGAACCCGAAATGCTGAAGAACGGAACGCCCGCCTCCCCTGCGACGGCTTTTGCAAGATATGTTTTACCCGTACCGGGAGCGCCGACAAGCAAAACGCCTCTCGGAATTCTTGCGCCGAGATCAAGAAACTTCTTCGGATTTTTGAGGAATTCGACAATTTCCGACATCTCCTCTTTTTCTTCGTCCGCACCCGCAACATCGTTAAATGTGACTTTCTTTTTCGAAGTGTTTCCGTTTTTCAGGCGCGCCCTGCCGAAGTTCATCGCGCCTTTTCCGCCGCCGTTCATCTGATTCGTCATATAGAAAAAGAAGAAAATCAGAATTCCGCCGAGGAAGATATACGGAAGGATAGAAACCCATATCGGCGTCTCCGCCTTGGGAGTAAGGTCGTAATTCTGCAAAGTCCCGTCTTCAAGTTGCTTTTCGACATAGGGCTTTATCTCGTCCATGAACCATGTCGGGCTGTAAAGCGTATATTCGGACTTTTTCGTTATTTCTTTCGTTGCGTCGGGGTTATCCGCCCATGTAGCGTAAATGAGGGTTCTGTCCTTTATTTCAAAACTTCTGACCTTGCCTTCTTCGAAAAGATTTACAAGATCCGAATATTTTACGGGCTTTGAGGAAGCCTGTGTAAACAGAAAAGAAGCAACGACTATTAGAAGAACAAATACGGCTATATAAAAAACCGTGCCTCTGAATTTTTTCAAATTTCGGGTCCTCCTGTTGTTTTCATAGTGTCGGTCGTATCCGGGTTTATTTTATTCGGCGTCAAGGGTCAGTATTCCGATATAGGGAAGGTTTCTGTATCTTTCGTCATAGTCAAGCCCGTAGCCGATAACAAATTCGTCGGGAATCGTAAAGCCTCTGAAATCAAGATGGACGTCCGCTTTTCTTCTGTCGGGTTTGTCGAGAAGAGTGCAGAGTCGGAGGGATTTCGGGCTTCTCGTTTCGAGGATTTCAAGCAGTTTCGAGAGAGTATAGCCGCTGTCAAGGATATCTTCGACGATAAGAACGTCATATTCCGAAAGGTTGACGTCGAGGTCTTTTATTATCTTGACGTTTCCGGAAGAGACTGTCCCCGAAGCGTAACTTGAAGTCGCCATAAAGTCGATGGCGCATTTGCATTTTATACTTCTCATAAGGTCAGCCATAAAGACGACGGAGCCTTTAAGAACGGCGACAAGCAGAAGATTTTTGTCGGGCGCGGAATATTCTTTCGTTATTTCCGCACCGAGTTCTTCGACTCTTTTCTGTATCTGCTCTTCGGATATAAAAACATCTATTTTGCTCATAATTTTTTCCTTCCTCTTTCTTATTATTCAGATATATCAAATATTATTTCACAAAAATTGCCGTTACCGCAAGCCCTGTGCGGATATGCGGCGCCGATTTTTGCCGCCCACAGAATTTCGCCGTTCTGCTCGAGTACGGGAAGTTTTTCCCTTATGTCGGACGGTATCTTTTTATCTATATACATTCGCCTGAGCGGTTTTGTTCCGTTTTTGATTCTGAAAACATCGCCCGTCCGCCTGTTCCTCAGGATAAGCCCGTCGGTGTTTTCAAGAAAGATACAATCGGCGTTTTTCTTTTCGCCGTCTCTTTTTTCGACGATTTTCACTATACCATCAAAAAATGGTATTTCTGTGTTTATTTTCGCGTTTATTTGCAAAACTTGTTTTTCGCCCGCATCGGGTTTTGAAATAACGACGGAGGAATATTTTCTGCGGACCTCGAAACCGAAAATATCAGTTTTATCGGAAGTCTGTTTTTCGGTAAACAGCGAATACAGGTCTTCCGTCATATCAAACGAAAGTTCTTTTCCGGCAACGGAAAAAAATGCGGAGCGGATAACTCTCGACAAGACCGCTTTCGAAAGATTTTCGCCGAAAGCCAGCGGAATTTCTGCTTTTCCGTCGGAAAAAGAGACCTCTTTCAAAGCCTTTTTTGCCTCATCGGAAATAAATTTTTCATCGGTTGCCGCCGACGAGGAAAGCCTGTTGAGCGACTTTTTTATCGCGGGGTTTTCCTTTTCGAGGATCGGAATAATAACATTCCTTACGACGTTGCGCCGATATATGTTTTCGCTGTTCGTTTTATCTGTAAAATACCCGACTTTCTCTTCTTCGCAGTAGTCGGTAAGTTCCTTTTTTTCACAGCAGAGAAGCGGTCTTGCGACAAGATCGTCGCGGAGCGGCGGTATCCCGCAAAGTCCCGAAAGCGCCGTTCCTCGGATAATATTCATCAGAACCGTCTCGGCGTTGTCGTCGGACGTATGTGCCGTCGCGATATGGGAAAAGCCGTGCTTTTCGCGGAGGGAATCAAAAAACGAATATCTGACTTCGCGCGAATAAGTTTCGGTCGAAACGTTCTTCGGGCAGGTTCCGGGGATATCGACTTTTATTCCCTCAAAAGTGACTCCGTTTTCTTCGCAGTATTTTTTTACCGCCGCGGCCTCTTCTTTGCCCTCTTCTCTTATCGAATGGTCGACAGTCGCACAGAGAAACGGAAAAGGAAACAGACTTTTGTTTTTTATGAAAAAGCGGAGCATCGCCATTGAATCGGGACCTCCCGAAACCGCAAGAACGACTCCCGTACAGTTTTCGAAAAGACCTTGTGACAGGCAAAAAGAATAGATTTTCTTTTCAAACGAAGTCATACATTACATCTCCGGAACAGGCTCGTAGGAAATCGCCTTGAAAGACGTATGCGAGCCGTCCCACTGCAACGATATTTTGCCGGTGCTTCCGTGTCTGTTCTTTTCGACAAGCACTTCGCAGACATTCTGATTTTTCGCTTCGGTATCCGCCCCCATCGGTCGGCTCAGGAACATGACTATATCGGCGTCCTGCTCAATAGAACCCGAGTCTCGAAGGTCGGAAAGACGGGGCGCGCGGTCCTCTTTTTCGACGCCTCTCGATAACTGGGACAGCAAAACAACGGGAACGTCTATTTCCTTTGCCATAAGTTTAAGAGAACGGGTAAGTTCCGAAATTTCCTGAACTCGGCTCTCGGTGTTTTTCGAACTGTTCATAAGCTGAAGATAGTCGATCACGACAAGACCGAGGTTATCTATCTTGCGGAGTTTTGATTTGATATCGAGAACGGTTATCGCCGGAGTATCGTCCATTATAAAGTTTACGTTCGGCAGAGTGTCGTGCCAGAAATCGTAAAGGTCGTCCCAGTCGCTTTCTTCAAGAGTTCCGAGACGGAGTTTTTCGCTGTCGATATGCAGAGTGCTTGAAATGACCCTTTTCGAAAGTTCGGAATTCGACATTTCAAGAGAAAAGAACGCGACGCTCTTCCTCGGATTATAGCGTGAGGACGCGGCGATATTATATGCGATATTAAGAGCAAAGGAAGTTTTTCCGACGCCGGGTCGGGCGGCAAGGATTATAAGGTTTCCTTTATTGAAACCGCCGAGAAAATTGTCGACGGAACTTATTCCGACCTTTATCGGTTCGAATTTGCCCGATTCGTCGCCTGCAAGTTCCTTTAAGTTGTCCATTTCCTCTCTGACGACCGAATCGAGTCTCCTCATTCTGTCGGTCGAGTTCCCGTTGCGGAGGTTGAAAAGTTTCTGTTCGGCATAGTCGATAGTTTCGGCGAAATCCGAATTATCGTAGCACATATCCGCAGCCGTTCCGCA
The DNA here is from genome assembly GCA_934486965.1 of uncultured Eubacteriales bacterium. Lineage (GTDB taxonomy): Bacteria > Bacillota > Clostridia > Oscillospirales > UBA644 > Geddesella. The sequence continues at coordinate 4,838 of CAKSQP010000055.1, read as the reverse complement.
AATATTTATTATATTGCGGAGTTTTGCCTTTTCCTCTACAATATTTATATAGTAACCGATATTGCTGATAGCGGAGCCTGTTTCGGCAAGCGTAAGGATATATTTCTTATCTTCGTCGCCGCCGTAATAGCCGTTCTCGCGCATTTTTTCGATAAGCAGAAGTCCTTCTATCGGCTGAGAAAGATTGTATAGTTCACGCATACATTCGAATATCTGACGGTGTTTCATTATATAGAAACTGTCCTTATCCAGATGTCCGAAAGTCTTTGATATACTCTCCGGATCAAGAAGTATCCCGCCGAGGATCGCCTGTTCGGCGTCGGTACTTGCAGGAAGCCTTTTATCGGAAAGGAATTCCGCGTTTTTATTTTCCATGATCTACCACCGTTGAAATAATTATTCGGTCACCGAAACTGTGATTTTTGCAACTATTGCAGGATAAAGTTTTACGTCGATCGCATAAGTTCCGAAATTCTTTATAGGGTCTTTCATAACTATTTTTTTCTTGTCGACGTCCGCGCCGAAAGTTTCTTTTATTCCGTCCGCGATCTCTTTTGTGGTTATCGAGCCGAAAAGTCTGCCGTTTTCGCCCGCCTTTCCTTTAAGAACGACGGTTTTGCCCTCTATCGTCTTTTTGACGGCTTCGGCGGCTTCTTTTTCCTGCTGTTTTTTGAAAGCGACCGATTCGTTTTTACCTTTGAGGTTGTTGAGGTTCGCGTTGTTCGCCTCTATTGCGAGATTTCTCGGAAGAAGAAAGTTTTTTGCATATCCGTCCGAGACCTTTACCTTATCTCCCTTTTTGCCGAGGGATTTTACGTCGGCTGTGAGAATGAGTTCCATAATTTACTCCTTTCTATATCTTCATATCCTTTATATATTTGTCAATGGCTTTTTTCAGTTCGTCGACGGCTTTCCCGAGCGACATATCCTTTATAAGAGTGCCTGCCATGGTCTGATGACCGCCGCCTCCGAGATATTCCATAATTACCTGAACGTTTACCGAACCGAGAGACCTTGCGGAAATATTTATCCCAGCCCTGTCTTCAAACAGCGTGAACGCCGCCTGAACTTTTTCGACGTTCAGAAGATCGTCCGCCGCCTGTGCGGTTATCAGTTTTATGTTTTCGGGAATAGGGTCGGTCCACACGGCGATCGCCGCTACGTCGCGGTATATCGCCGCTTTCTGCATTAAAGATATTTTGTGTTTATATGTTTCCTTATCCGTCTGGAACAGAAGTTTGACGCTTACGGGGTTCGCTCCCATTTTCTTAAGATACGACGAAGTATCGAACGTTGCGGAACTTGTTTTAAGAGTAAAACTCTTGGTGTCAAGAATAATTCCCGCAAGCAGAGCCTCGGCTTCGCACGCCAGAAGTTCGTCGTCGCATATATACTGGACAAGTTCCGTCGCCATTTCGGACGCCGAGGACGCCGACGGATCGTGGAACATTATCGACGCCGAGTCGATATAATCGGAACTTTTCCTGTGATGGTCGACGACTACAATATCTTTTGCAAGCCGCAGGGCGTCGTACCCTTCCGCGACCTCCGGTCTGTGAGTGTCGCATATCACGGCGGCGGTATTGTTCGTCATCTTTACGTCAATATCGTCGGGCGAAATGAATATATCGGAAAAGAAACCGCTTTTTTTGAGTTTTTCGAGAAGGGGCGTCGCCATGGTCGTCTTTTCGTCGATAACTATATAAACGTCTTTGCGGAAATGCTGTGCTATTCTCGCCATACCGACGGACGCGCCGAGACTGTCCATATCCGAATATTTGTGTCCCGTAATTATTACGGTGTCCAAGTCCCTGAACATTTCCGACAGGGCGGAAGCAACGACTCTCGCCTTTATTTTCGAACGTTTTTCCGTTCCCGCGGACTTTCCGCCGAAAAATTCGTACCCCGAATCGGTCTTTATGACCGCCTGATCTCCGCCTCTTGAAAGAGCCATATCAATAGCGGTTTCCGCGAAATCTTCATTTGCGGCAAAACCTTTGGAACTGAGTCCGATACCGATAGAGAGCGTCGGCGAAACTTTTGTTCCTATATTAAGTTCCCTGACAATATCGAGAATATCGAAACGTCTGTCTATCATTGAAACAAGGTGTCTCTTTTCGAATATCAACAGATATCTGTCTCTTTCGATACGGCGAATTATTCCGTTTGAAGACGCCGCCCATTTCGATACAGCTTCGTCGATAAGAGCCGTGACCTGAGCCTTATCGATATCCCTTATATGAGAAAATACGTCGTCGTAGTTATCTATAAGCAGATGAGCCACCGCAGGCCGCGAAAACTCATATTTTCTCTGCAATTCGTAAAAATCGGTAGTGTCGAAGAAATACAGGATATTGAGTTCTTTCGAATTTATTACAAAGTTGTCGTCGAAAACGGTAAAATACTTGCCGTTCCAACTTATCTTGGTTACGGACGATGTCAAAATCCCGCTGTCGAGTTCCTTGACGTTGCGGAGAGACAGTATCTCCTCTTCTCCGAAAGCGTCTATAAGGCGCTCGTTATACCACAAAACTTCGCCGTCGGACGAAGTCACCATAAGAGACATCGGGAAATCGTCGATTCTCTTCTGCGACGTCATATCGAGCATCGAAACAATGCTTCTCGAAAGCCGTCTTGCGGCTCTTCTTTTCAAAAAACAGTAAATTTCGAAAAATATCGCGTACACCGCCGCCGCAATGAAAAACACCGTAACGACCTGTTTTTTATCCGTCATAAAGAACGCAACAGCAAGCATTGCGAGAATGAGGATATAGTGAAAACGCAATATCAGATTTTCGTAAAACTTCGTTCTCAAAGCCGTCTGCCTCCCTTGCCGCTCATACGGATCCTCGTGTTATAGAAACAGTCGAAAAGTCCGACAAGCGAGAAAAGATTCGAAACTACCGTAGTACATAAAAGGACGCTTACGATACAGGTTATTACGCGGAGCGGTCTTTTTACTTCTTTAAGGGACATAAAACTCATAAGTACGGCAATTCCCTCTACCGCAAAGACATAGTTCATTACCGAAACGAAAATTCCGAGACAGAACGCAAGTTCTCCCGAACCTTCGCACAAAAGATATGCGATATTTGCGATAAGGAAAAATATCCCGCCGGGAAGACTTACCCTGAGATCCCTGACTTTCCCGAAATATTTGAGAGTTTCGGGGTCTTTGCCGAATTTCGCAGCGTACAGGCTTCTTGCGATAACGAATCCGAGAAGCACACTGCAAAGGCACAGAACCGAATAAATGACCGGAATCGTCGTCAGCATCTGCGAAAACAGAGTCGAAACATATTCGCTCCTGCTCATTCCGAGGACAGAAATACCGTTTGCCGCAAGGACATCGAAAGTTTCGCCGAGAACGTCTTTTATACCGGCAAAAACGGGCGCGAGAGCAATGTCAAAGGAAAAAGGATTGCTGTTTTCAAAAACGTAAATAAGCCCTGCCGCAACAAGGGTCGCGGTCGTCGCGATAAACCCTGAGGCGACAAACGAATTAAGGGATCTTTTCGCCGAAAGTCCGATAAAAAACGCGGTTCCCGCCGGCAGAAAGACCGAAACATACACGACAGTCTGCCATATATCGTTTGTTAAAAGGAAAAGGATCGTCGCGACAAATATGCAATAGATAAGTCCGAGGCTCTGCCCTCCCCTGTGCATTGCCGTTCCGAAAAACGCGGAAGCGACGGCGAGCATCGGGAAATAGAGAACGGGACTTTTCGTCACGAACACGATAGCGGTGCAAAGCGTTACGACAAGAAGATAAATCGCCGATTCTTTGAACCCGACTTTCGGATTTCTTTCATTCTTTTCGGTTTCTTTGGTATTTTTGTTCATTAAGATTCTCCGATAAATATAAAAGGTAACATTACCACATTGTAAATTGTATTATAGCATATTAAATCGCAAATTGCAAGAGCGTTTTACGGAAGATATTTGTTATATCGTTGACATTTCGCAGAACCTTTGGTCAGGCAAAGTCAGAAAATTTTGAATTTTTTGTAAAAACTGGCAGAAATGACAAAAAAACTCTTGACAACCGAAGGGTTGCGTTGTAATATATATACAGAATTTTTAGCACTCAACACACAAGAGTGCCAAAAACCGAAAAAGTTAAAACATTTTCAAAATACAGAAGGAGGAAATTCGTTATGACGATCAAACCCTTGGCAGACAGAGTCGTAGTAAAACTCGTCGAAGCGGAAGAAAAAACCGAAGGAGGCATTATCCTTACAGGCTCGGCAAAAGAAAAGCCGCAGTTTGCGGAAGTTGTCGCGGTAGGCCCCGGCGGAAAAGTCGACGGAAACGAAGTCGCGATGTATGTTAAAGTAGGCGACAAGGTAATCACCAGCAAATACTCCGGCACAGAAGTAAAACTCGACGGAGAAGAATATACAATAGTAAAGCAGGAAGACATTCTTGCTATCGTAGAATAAGGACAGGAGGTCTTTTATCATGGCAAAAGAAATTCTTTACGGCGAAGACGCCAGAAAAGCATTGCAGAGAGGCGTCGACAAACTTGCCGATACCGTTAAAATAACACTCGGCCCCAAAGGCAGAAACGTAGTTCTCGACAAGAAATTCGGTTCACCGCTTATAACAAACGACGGCGTTACCATTGCAAAAGAAGTCGAACTCGAAGACCCGATTGAAAATATGGGCGCACAACTCGTCAAGGAAGTCGCCACAAAGACAAACGACGTTGCCGGCGACGGAACGACCACCGCTACCCTGCTCGCTCAGGCTCTTATCGCAGACGGTATGAAGAATATCGCCGCAGGCGCAAACCCGATGGTCGTCAAAAAAGGTATGCAGAAAGCAGTCGCAAAGAC
>CAKSQP010000054.1 GCA_934486965.1 uncultured Eubacteriales bacterium | reverse complement strand
TAGTAAACTATACTTGTATAATCTTATCATTTTGGGGAGAATGAAAATGTCCAACAAACTGTTTCAGAATGTGTTTTCTCAGTTGGAGGGAGCAACTGACAAAGTCCTCGGCGTCATTGACGAAGCGGGGATTGTCGTAGCGGCAAACGACGAGGCGTATCTCGGAAGAGATATGGGACTTGACGTCGTTGAAAAAATGGCTATGACCGACGTCTGCAGTATCAGCGGATATACATATCACGTTATAGGCTCCGGTATAAATTCCGACAATATAGTTTTTGTCGAGGGGGACGACTCCGAGGCGAAGACTCTGGCGGGAGTTTTATCGGTGTCTTTTAATACAATGAAGGAATTTTACGATGAGAAATACGATAAAACGAACTTCATCAAAAACGTTATGCTTGAAAATATCCTCCCCGGCGATATCTATACGAAAAGCAAGGAACTCCATTTCACCGCTGACGTTCCGAGAGTCGTTATCCTGATAAGACTTCTCGACAGGACAGAAACGTTCGCTTACGACATAATCCAGAGCCTTTTTCCCGAAAAGACAAAGGATTTCGTCGTCACCGCAGGTGAAAACGACATTGCTCTTATAAAAGAAGTCCACGCGAATATCGAAATAAAGGACCTCGAAAGACTGTCAAGTTCCATAATAGACACTTTGAGCGGAGAATTTTTCACCAAAGCGGTCATCGGTATCGGCTCTGTTGTAACGACTTTAAGGGACGTTCCCCGTTCCTTCAAGGACGCGCAGATAGCCATTGAGGTCGGAAAAGTTTTTGACGTCGAAAAGTCGATAGTCAGTTATTCGAACCTCGGTATCGGAAGACTTATCTATTACCTTCCGAAAACTCTTTGCGAAATGTTCCTTTCGGAAGTCTTCAAAAAAGGCTCGATAGAGTCCCTCGATCAGGAGACTCTTTCCACAATACAGAAATTCTTTGAAAACAACCTCAACGTTTCCGAAACGTCAAGAAAATTATTTGTCCACAGAAACACTCTTGTTTACAGGCTTGACAAGATAAGGAGACTCACGGGGCTTGACCTCAAGGAATTCGACGACGCGATAGTTTTCAAAGTCGCGCTTATGGTCGTAAAATATCTCAACTCAAATCCCACCAAATTCTAAGGATCGGAAGGTGATATCTTGATTAGATTCAAAAATGTGTCAAGGGTCTATAAAACGGGAACCGAAGCCCTGCACAGAATAAATCTTAAAATCAACGACGGCGAATTTGTATTTATCATCGGTCGCTCCGGAGCGGGAAAATCCACAATGGTAAGTTTACTTATGTGCGAGGATATTCCTACGGAAGGCGACGTTATCATAAACGGCATAAACACAAGAAACTTAACTCCCAAAAAAATCCCGAAATTCCGCAGAAGCCTCGGAATAGTCTTTCAGGATTTCAGGCTCATCTCAAACTTAAACGTTTTCGACAATGTGGCGTTTGCAATGCGCGTTGTCGGAAAAAGCAGAAAACAGATAAACAAAAAAGTAAAAAGCGTTCTTTCCCTTGTCGGGCTTTCGCATAAGATATACGATCTGCCGTGCAACCTTTCGGGTGGCGAACAGCAGAGAGTCGCTCTTGCCCGCGCGATAGTCAACAACCCGAAAATCATAATCGCGGACGAGCCTACGGGAAACGTCGACCCCGAAATGTCGCAGGATATAATAAAACTGCTTTCGGCGATAAATAAGAGGGGGATAACCGTCATCGTCGTTACCCACGACCATAAACTTCTGGCAGAATTTTCAAGCAGGGTCGTCGAAATTGAAGAGGGCGAAATAATTTCCGACAGCGCAAACGATTTTGCTCCCTCCGACACTATTTCCGAAGAGGATCTGTTTATCGACGATATAGGCGACGACGAAGATACGGAACCCGAAGAAATAGATCTTCCCGAACCCGAAAAAACTTCCGAAACGCCCGAAGAGACGGAAATATCCGTCCCCGAAGAAGAAACGGAAACCCCCGAAAAAGAAGACGATCTTCTCGACGGATTTTACGATATGATGAACTCCGCTTTCGACGAACCGGAAGAAGAAAAGGAGGCGGACGAAAATGAGTTTTGACAGTTTCCTTTTTATAATCAAGCGCGCGATCTCCAATATTTTCAGAAATATCGTGCTTTCTCTCGCGTCCGTTTCTATTCTTACCGCCTGTCTTCTTATTTTCGGAGTTACGATAATGCTTTCGGAAAACGTAACGTCCTTTATCGACGGGGTCGGAGGCGAAACGAGAGTCGTCGTCTATCTTGAAGACGGTCTTACCGACGCCCAGATCACGGAATACGGCGAAAAACTCGCGCAGATAGACAACATAGTAAAAGACGGCATCGTTTTCGAATCGAAAGAACAGGCTCTCGAAAACTACAAAAAAACTTACAGCGGCGAAGAATACGACGACATAAACGCAAGCCTTGACGCCGATATCTTCCGTAATTCCTATATTTTCGAGGTCGAAGACCTGAGCAAATTCGACCAGACCGTCTATGAGGTCGGGAAAATAGAGGGCGGCGCGGAAATAAACGAAAGACGGGATATCGTCAAGAAACTCAACGACGTCAAAGGTATCGTCTCGTTTCTCTTCTCCTGCATAATGGTATTCTTATTCGTCATTTCGATTTTTGTAATAACGAATTCCGTAAAGGCGTCCGTTTACGCGCGAAAAGACGAAATTGCGATAATGAAATACGTCGGGGCGACCGACCTGTTTATAAAACTTCCGTTCTTTATCGAAGGACTTATAATAGGCGTCGTCGCAGGCATGATATCAAACCTTTTGCTTGTAGCGGTCTATAACGGAATAATCTCCCCGATCCTTGCGGAAATAGATTTCGTATCTCCCGTCAATATCTCGGCGGGACACGGCTATCTCACCGCGATCTTTATTCTCGGCGGAGGCCTTGTCGGAGTTCTCGGCTCGGTTTTGCCGGTCAAAAAATATCTTAAAGTTTAGAAAGGAGTCGTCATGACAAAGAAAATCAAAGGAATACTTTCTTCCGTTTCCGTATTTATCGCGGTTATAATGTTCGCGTTTTTGCTGACCTCTCCTTTCGGAACGGTCGAAACGCAGGCGAAAACCTCAGCGTCTTCGATAAGTTCGGATATAAACAACGTAAAAAATCAACTTTCGGACCTTGAAAAGAAACAAAATGCCCTCGAAAAGAAACTTGCGTCGGCAAAATCCCAGAAACAGCAGTCGCTGAAGACAAAACAACTTCTCGAAGAGCAGATATCCTCCCTTGAGTCGGAAATGAAAGTGCTTTCCGATTACATATCGTCCCTTGCCGAAGACGAAAAAGTTCTTGAAACCAGAATTGACGAACTTCAGGCGGAATACGACGATTCCTACGCGAAATACTGTGAAAGAGTAAGACTTAACTACGAAAAGGGCAACATTTCCTACCTTGAAATACTTCTCGGCGCGGAAAGTTTTTCGGATATGCTCACCCGTATCGATTACGTTATGGCGGTGACCCGCTACGACAATTCGCTTGTCGAGAAAATGGCGGCAAATCTCGAAGAGACAAAGCAGAGCAAAGCAACTCTCGAACAGGCGATAGCCGAAAACAAATCGGCGTCCGCCCAACTGAAAAATAAACAGTCGTCCTATAAAGACAAGGTCTCGACCCTTGAAAGCACGATCGCCGACCTTGAAGACAATATCGACTCTTATGCCGAAGATATCGCCGAGTTCAGCCGTCTTGAACGCGAGTTCCAGAAACAACTCGACGCTCTTATGGATCAGCAGAAAGAATATATGGGCGGCGACTACTTTATCTGGCCCGTTCCGTCGTCTTCGACGATAAGTTCCTATTTCGGTTACAGAACCTACCGTATCAACGGCAAGACCGTGACCGACTACCACGACGCTCTTGATATCTCCGCTCCCGCAGGCACTCCGATAATTGCGGCAGGCAGTGGAAAAGTCATCTTTGCCGGCTGGGTAACGACAGGCGGCGGATATAAGACCGTTATCGACCACGGCGGAAATATCAGCACCCAGTATTGCCACCAGAGCAAGATACTCGTAAAAACGGGGCAGGAAGTCAAACAGGGCGACACGATAGGCCTTGTCGGAAAGACGGGAGCCGCGACCGGAAATCATCTGCATTTTAAGATAACAAAGGGCGGAACCGCAGTAAACCCGATATACTATATAAATTACCGCAACGACTTTTCTTCTCTCAAGAAGATAAACGGATAGGAGGACTGTATGAAGAAAAAAGGAGTAAGAATAGGTACTGTATTCTTCCTTATCGTCGCGACTGCATTCGTTACGGCGATCGTAACCTACTATTATCTGAGTATGGTCGTTGAAAATCTCGGAAGAAACCAGCAACTTTACAATAAACTCAATAACGTAAATAAAATTATTTCGACAAGTTATATCGGAACGATAGATCCTATCGACGGCTACGACGACATAATCGACGGCACCGTCGCGGGATATATCGACGGAGTAGGGGACGAATATTCCTACTACCTTGACGAGCATAATTATAAAGTGTCCTATATCGCCGAAGACTCCGTCGACATCGGTATAAAGACCGATTACGACTACAAGTCTAAAGGCATTAAAGTCACTTTTATCAAAAACGGATCTCCCGCGCAACTTTCCGAACTCAAAGTCGGCGACGTTATTCTTTCCGTTGACGGAACGTCCGTTTCGGAGCGAGGATACCGCAGTTCGGTCCAGAAACTTTCGGGCGCCGTCGATACCGAAGTTGCGCTCACCGTTTACAGGGAAAGCACCGACTCGAACCTTTCGATAACCGTAACGAGGACCGCATATACTCCGAATACCGTAACTTCAAGACTGATATCAAACGACGTCGGATATATCCTTATCGACGAATTCGACAATACGACCTATAAGAGTTTCTCTTCGGCGTTCACTTCTCTTCTCGAAAAAGGCGTGAAAGGCTTTATTATCGACGTAAGATACTGTTACAGCGGAGATATCGACAGCGCGGCGTCGATTCTTGATATGCTCACGCCGTCCGCCATTATCTTTTCCGTAAACGAGAAATCCTCATCGACGCCGAAACTTTACAATTCGGACGAGAAATCCGTCGCGGTTCCCCTTGTCGTTATTCAGAACGCCGAAACTTCGGGCGTTGCGGAAGTCTTTTCGGGTTCGCTCCGTGACACCGCAAGCGCTGTCGTCGTAGGCGAAAAAACGGCGGGCCTCGGTATCGGACAGAGCGATATCGTTCTCGGCGACGGTTCGGCAATTCACCTTTCGACTTATGAATACATTCTTCCGTCCGGTGAAAAATTCAACGGCGCGGGCGTCGCTCCGAATTTCGTCTCCGAACTTTCCGAAGAGAAAAAAGATATCTTCTCTTCTCTCACCGACGAAGAGGACGACCAACTTCAGTTTGCTCTGACAAAATTAAGAGAACAGATCGGATAATATATGAAAAAATCAAAAGCGGTGGTTCTTACCGCGATAATAACTTTTGTTTCGACGATTGTCGTAATAGGCTTTATCTTTTTGTCGGGACTTCCGGCGTCTACCGACGATTCGGTCGACATTCTTGCCTCAAAAGTCAGAATTCTCAACAACCTGATAAACAGCAAGTCGATAAGGGATTTCGACGAACAACAGGCTGTCGAGAACGCTCTCTATGCTTATGTCGCGACCCTTGACGATAAGTACGCGCAGTATTTCGATAAAGATTATTACAGCGAGTATTTGAACGACTTAAAGGGCAGTCATGTGGGTATCGGAGTGACGATAAAAGCGTCCGAGACTGCTTATGTCGACGAAAGCGGACTCCGTATCCTCCGCGTAATAGGAGGAAGCCCCGCCGAAAGTGCAGGTCTTCGGACCGAGGACAGAATAACCGCGGTCGACGGAAACGCTGTCGGCGGAAAATTATATACGGACGTTTACAACAGTCTTCTCGGCGAAGAGGGAAGCGTCGTTGACCTGACGGTCCTTCGGGACGGCAAACTTCTTGAATTTTCCGTTAAAAGAAGTTCGTATGTTTCCCGCGACGTCGATTATAAAATGCTCGACGGGGATATAGGATTTATAAGGATACACCAATTCAGTTCGGAAACGACATTCCCGCAGTTCGAAGAGGCTTTGAAAGACCTCATTTCGCAGGGCGCAAAGGGCTTTATTTATGATGTCCGCAACAACCCCGGCGGGGACTATTCGACGGTCATCAATATGCTTAACCTGCTTGTCGATAAAGACGTTCTTGCCGTTCTTTCCTATAAAGACAGCGAAAAAGTCGAATATTCGACGGGAAATAAAATTACCGACCTGCCTTCCGTCGTCCTTATCAACGGAAGTTCGGCTTCCGCCGCGGAACTCTTTTCGTCGGCTCTCCGCGACCTCAATTCGTCTCCCCTTATAGGAACCGGAAGTTACGGAAAGGGCGTAGGACAGGAATATGTCGGAATGACCGACGGGTCGGGCGTCAAACTCACGACCTTTACCTATACGACGAAATCCCGTGTGAATTACGACGGCGTGGGGCTCGCTCCCGATTATAATGTCGAAACGGACGTGAATATCTATTCCGCCGACGAAACGACCGACGCACAACTTAAAAAGGCAATCGAAGTATTAAAAACTTTGCAATAAATATTTTTCAGATAGGAGACTTTCAGATGAGCAATGTAATACTGACCCAAGAGGGACTTAAAAAGCTCGAAGACGAACTTAAAGACCTTAAATCAAGAAGAAACGAGATAGCGGAGAAGATAAGAATAGCCAAAGATTTCGGCGACCTTTCGGAAAACGCCGAATACAGCGCCGCAAGAGAAGAACAGGCGAAAATGGAAGGAAGAATAGTTGAGATAGAGGCTCAGATAGAAAACGCCAAAGTCATCAACACCAGCGAACTTTCCAAAGACACCGTCTCGATAGGCTCGGTCGTCGAAATATCCGTTGCGGGCGGAACTCTGCCCAAAGAAGACCTTGACGAGATCAAAGAAGAGATCAAGGGCGAATATACCATGGTCGGCGGCACCGAAGCAAACCTTCTTGAGAAAAAACTTTCCGACCAGAGCCTTCTCGGAAAAGCGCTTATCGGTCAGAAACTCGGCAGCAGCGTGGTAATCACCACTCCCGCGGGAAACTATACCGTAAAGATAAAGAAAATAAGATTGCCCGAATAGGAGATATAAAATGGAAGAAATGATCAACACTCCCGAACTTTCCGAAGAGGAACAGGCGGATGCCCTTTCCGAGCAGGTAAGAATAAGAAGAGAAAAACTTGAAAATTTAAGAAAAGAGGGAAAAGACCCCTTTAAGATAACGACCTACGACGTTTCCGCATATTCCGAAGACATAAAAGCAAACTTCGAAACCCTTGAAAATCAGGACGTCTCTATCGCAGGAAGAATAATCACATGGCGCGATATGGGAAAGGCGAACTTTATCGACATTCTTGACGGCAAGGGCAAAATTCAGGTCTATGTAAGAATAAACGACGTCGGAGAAGACTCCTTTGCCGATTTCAAGACATGGGATATCGGCGATATCGTCGGAATTACGGGTTTTGTTTTCAAAACGCGCAGGGGAGAGATCTCCGTTCACGCAAAATCAATAAAACTGCTTTCGAAATCGCTTCTTCCTCTGCCCGAAAAATGGCACGGACTCACAAATCAGGATCTTCGCTACCGTCAGAGATATGTTGACCTTATCGTCAACCCCGAAGTCAAGGATACCTTTGTAAAGCGTTCGAGAATCATCTCCGAAATGCGTAATTTCCTTAACGAAAAGGGCTTTCTTGAAGTTGAGACTCCTATTCTTCATAACGAGGCGGGCGGAGCGAATGCCAGACCGTTTATAACTCACCATAACACCCTCGATATAGACCTTTATCTGCGTATCGCTCTCGAACTTCACTTAAAACGCCTTATTGTCGGCGGAATCGACAGAGTTTATGAAATAGGCAGAGTTTTCAGAAACGAGGGAATGGACCCGAAACATAACCCCGAATTTACCCTTATGGAACTCTATCAGTCGTATACCGACTATAACGGCATGATGGATATTACCGAGGAAATGATAAGATATATCGCTCAAAAGGTTCTCGGAACGACCGAAATTCAGTACGGCGATGCCAAAATCGACCTCGGAAAACCGTTTGAACGCCTTTCGATGGTCGACGCCGTTAAAAAGTATGCGGGCGTTGACTTTAACGAAATAAAGACCGACGACGAAGCGAAAGCCGTCGCAAAAGAACATCATGTCGAATATGAAGACAGACATAAGAAGGGCGATATCTTAAACCTCTTCTTCGACGAGTTCGTTGAAGATAAACTTATCCAGCCGACCTTCATAACAAACCACCCCGTCGAAATTTCTCCGCTTGCAAAGAGAATGCCCGAAAATCCGGCATATACCGAGCGTTTCGAACTGTTTGTGGTCGGAAGAGAACACGCGAACGCATTTTCCGAACTCAACGACCCGATCGACCAGAGAGCACGTTTCGAGGCTCAGGCACTTCTTAAGGCGCAGGGCGACGACGAGGCTCAGGGCGTCGACGAAGACTTCTTAAACGCACTTTCTTACGGTATGCCCCCGACCGGAGGCCTCGGAATAGGCGTCGACAGACTCGTCATGCTCCTTACAAATACCGAGTCAATAAGAGACGTTTTATTGTTCCCGACTATGAAACCGCTTTCTTCCGATAAGAAAACCGTTTCGGCAGAGCCCGCAAATCAGGGCGTTGTCGCTTCCGCCGAAACGCAGACCGAAATTGCGGTTGCCGACGAAAAAATCGACTTTTCAAATGTTCAGGTCGAGCCTTTGTTTGAAGATTTCGTCGATTTCGAAACCTTCTCGAAATCCGATTTCCGTGCAGTAAAAGTCAAGGACTGTGAAGCCGTCAAAAAGTCCAAGAAACTTCTGAAGTTCACTCTTGACGACGGAACAGGCACCGACAGAATAATTCTGAGCGGTATCCACGAATACTACGAACCCGAAGAACTTGTCGGCAAGACCTGCATTGCAATCACGAATCTGCCGCCGAGAGCCATGATGGGAATTGATTCCTGCGGAATGTTAATTTCAGCCGTACATCACGAAAACGGCGAAGAAAAACTGCATCTCCTTACGGTCGATCCGCATATTCCCGCGGGCGCAAAACTGTATTGATCTTCCCCGATATGAGGAAACTGCAAAATCAGACATAATCGCATAATTTCTGTGAGCCTGCTATGCTTTACTGCATAGCAGGCTCCTTTTTTTCTGTTCTGTCAGTTCTGTAAAAAACTTAAAAAAATTAAGATGATGTTAATTTAGTTGATTTGGCAAATTTTTTATGCTATAATATTACGCAACAGCAACAGTACAACTTTTTTCCGAAGAAAAATCATTTGTAGGCAGATGCAAAAATGAAAAAAACTCACAAAAGAATGCACATATCACTTGTTACAGTGGAACTCATGAGCGTGTCATTTAATATCAGTGCACCAAATATGGTGCATATATATGATGTAAAATAAATATAGTTACAGGTCTGCAGTAATAGAAATATAGTGAGGGGTAAAATTTATGGAAAGTTTTGAACCGAAGAAATTAGCGCTGATAAGAATATGGCAGATCCTTAAGGATTACAGCGACTACGATCATCCCCTTACTCAGGAGGATATTGCAGTAAAGTTGGAAAACGAATACGGTATCGTTATTGAAAGAAAGGCTATCAGCAGAAATATTTCACTGCTGAAGGAAGCGGGATTTGACATTGAGTCGCGCAGAGCCGGAAGTTATCTCGAATGCAGAGATTTTGAAGACTCAGAACTGCACATGTTGATTGACGGCGTTTTAAGCAGCAACTATATTACCGCGACGCATTCCAAAGACATAATCGAACGGCTTTGCGGTCTGTCCAATAAATA
>CAKSQP010000053.1 GCA_934486965.1 uncultured Eubacteriales bacterium | reverse complement strand
CGTTTCACCTACGGCGGCGATACAGGAAAAGACCAGAGAGTCTACTATTTCAATACCAAGGAAATTATCGGCAACAAATTCGGAACTCCGAACCCGATAATGTTCGAAGTCACAAATAAACGTATAGGCATGACAAGGACCGTTCAGGTACGCTGTAACGGCGTTTATACCTACGTCATTACCGATCCTCTTGTTTTCTACACAAGACTTTGCGGCAACGTAAAGGACGAATTCACAAGAGACATGATAGACGATCAGTTGAAGACCGAATTTATCGACGCTCTTCAGCCTGCTCTCGGCTCTCTTTCCGAACAGGAACTCCGCCCCGCGCAACTTCCCGCAAAGGCAAACGAACTCAAAGAGGCGATGAACAACGCCCTCAAACAGGAATGGATAGATAACAGAGGTATCTCCGTCGGCAAAATTGCACTCAATCCGATAACCCTCACCGACGAGGATATGAAGAAGATAAACGAGATCGAGGACGCCGTAAGCGTCGGTTCGAATCCGTTTACCATGGCAGGAAGAATGACCAACGCCACCGCCGACGCGATGCAGGCGGCAGCCGAAAATTCGTCGGGCGCAATGAACGGCTTTGTCGGCATGGGCATGGTCGGAATGGGTCAGAATACAGGCTTTACCGCGGCTCAGAATATGTATAATGCGGGCGCTGCGCAGACAGCCCAGAACACTCCCGCGTCTGACGGCTGGAAATGCTCCTGCGGAGCCGTTGCAACAGGCAATTTCTGCCCCGAATGCGGAGCGGCGAAACCGACGGCAAACGGCTGGAAATGCAGTTGCGGAGCGGTAAATCAGGGTAAGTTCTGCCAGAACTGCGGCGCTAAAAAGCCCGCGGGCGAACCTCTCTACCGCTGTGATAAATGCGGCTGGCAGCCGGAAGACCCGAAGAATCCTCCGAAGTTCTGCCCCGAATGCGGCGACGCTTTCGACGAAAACGATAAGATATGATAAAATGAGCAACGGCGTTCATTCTCTTGAGTGGACGCCGCATTTTTTGTTGATTTCAAAGTTTCGAAATTTTTTGATTTTAATACAGATTCCCGTAGAAATACGGGTGTAAAATCTTTAGTATAAAATCACAGGCGGGAAAAATATGAATTATACAAAAGAAGAAGTAATGCAATATGTCGCCGAAGAAGACGTGAAATTTATCCGTCTTGCATTCTGCGATGTCTTCGGCAGGCAGAAAAACGTTTCCGTAATGCCGCGGGAACTCGGACGGGCGTTCGACTGCGGGATAGCGTTCGACGCTTCCGCGATAAGGGGCTTCGGAGGGGAAGTTGAGTCCGACCTGTTTTTACACCCGAACCCCGAAACGCTTTCGGTTTTACCGTGGAGACCCGAACACGGCAAAGTCGTGCGTATGTTCTGCGATATTACATATCCCGACGGCAGACCTTTCGAGGCGGACAGCCGCGCGGTCTTAAAAAACGCCGTCGCCGAAGCGAAAAAAGCGGGAATATCGTTTTTCTTCGGTTCGGAAACGGAATTCTACCTTTTCAGACTTGACGAAAACGGCGAAAAAACGGACGTCCCTTACGACAACGCGGGATATATGGACGTCGCTCCTTTCGACAAGGGGGAAAACGTCCGCCGCGAGATATGCCTGACCCTTGAAAAAATGGGGATATATCCCGAAAGTTCGCACCATGAGGAGGGACCGGGGCAGAACGAGATAGACTTCAGATATTCCGAACCTCTGGTCGCCGCAGACGACGCAATGACTTTCAGGACGGTCGTTTCGACGGTCGCCGCGCGAAGCGGGCTTTATGCCGATTTTTCTCCGAAACCGATAAAAGACAGGTCCGGAAACGGTATGCATATAAACGTTTCGGCAAAGGCGGAGGACGGCAGGGACGTTATGCCCGAAGTCATCGCGGGACTTCTTAAACGTGCTTCAGAAACCGCGGCATTTTTCAATACTTCGGAGGAATCGTATCGCCGTCTGGGCGAAAACAAAGCCCCGAAATACGTTTCATGGTCGTCGCAGAACCGCTCGGAACTTATAAGAATTCCCGCGGCGGTCGGGGAATATAAAAGGGCTGAATACCGCTCTCCCGACCCGCTCTGCAACCCGTATCTCGCGTTCGCTCTGATAATAAAAGCGGGACTTGACGGCATAAAAAACGGCGACCGACTTCCGCCGCCGACCGACATAAATCTATACACCGCCGACAGCAAGGAAACCGAACTGCTTGAAATCCTGCCGGAAAATCAGGAACAGGCGAAAAGAATTGCGGCACAGAGCCGTTTCGTTTCGGAAAATATTCCCGAAGCGATAAGAAAAAACTATATCATTTAGTCAGGGGGGGAACGAAATGGAGTTTTCGGAGAAGAACTGCAAAACACTTCTCGTCTCCTCGTCCCCGAAAATGAATTCGGCGTTGCTTCCCCTGCTTTCGGAAAACCGATGCTTTCCCGTGACCGTTTCGGAAAACGCGTCCGACGCGCGGCGGCTGATGACCGAAGATTTTTACGATACGGTCATTATAAATTCGCCGCTTCCCGACGAGACGGGCACCGAACTTGCAATAGATATCTGCGAAAGCGGCAGTTCGGGCGTCCTGCTTATCGTTAAGGCGGAAAACTATGCCGACATAACCGCGAAAGTCGCGTTTTACGGAGCGCTTACCCTGCAAAAACCCGTCACTTATCAGATAATGAGCCAGTCGCTCCTCGTTCTTACGGGAATGAGAGAACGCCTGCGGAGGGCGGAAAGAAAACCGATGTCTCTCGATGAAAAAATGGAGGAGATACGGATAATAAACCGAGCGAAACTTTTACTTATAGAAAAAAAGAAAATGACGGAAAAAGAGGCTCACCGCTATATAGAAAAAACAGCGATGGACCGTTGCGTTTCCCGTCGGAAGATAGCGGAAAAAATACTTTCAGGAGGATATAAAGAATGACAAAATACATATTCGTAACAGGCGGCGTCGTTTCGGGACTCGGAAAAGGAATAACGGCGGCGTCCCTCGGCAGACTTCTCAAAGAAAGAGGACTTAAGGTCGCGGCGCAGAAACTCGACCCTTATATAAACGTCGACCCCGGAACGATGAGCCCTTATCAGCACGGCGAAGTTTACGTTACCGAAGACGGAGCGGAAACCGACCTTGACCTCGGTCACTACGAGCGTTTTATCGACGAAGACTTAAATAAATATTCGAACCTTACAACGGGAAAAGTTTACTGGAACGTCTTAAACAAAGAACGCCGCGGCGAATATCTCGGCTCGACCGTTCAGGTAATTCCTCATATAACAAACGAAATCAAAGATTTTGTTTACAGGGTAGGCAAACAGACCGACGCCGACGTCGTCATAACCGAAATAGGCGGCACGATAGGCGATATCGAATCCCAGCCGTTCCTTGAGGCTGCAAGACAGGTCTCCCTTGAAGTCGGAAGAGAAAACAGTTTGTTTATCCATGTAACTCTCGTTCCTTTCCTGCGCGGTTCGGACGAGCATAAGTCGAAACCGACGCAACATTCCGTAAAAGAACTTCAGGGAATGGGTATAAACCCGAATATCATAGTCCTCCGCTGTGACGAGCCTCTTGAAGACTCGATATTCAAAAAAATATCGCTTTTCTGCAACGTCAAGCCCGACTGCGTTATCGAAAACCTCACTCTTCCGTGCCTTTATGAGGCGCCCCTGATGCTCGAAAACGCAAACTTTTCGTCGGTTGTCTGCCGCGAACTCGGAATTGATGCTCCTAAGTCCGACCTTGCCGAATGGAAAGATATGGTCGCAAGGATAAAGGCAAGAGAAAAGTTGGTAAATATCGGACTTGTCGGGAAATACGTCCAACTTCACGACGCGTATCTTTCGGTCGCCGAAGCGATGAGACACGCGGGCTATACCCTCAACACTCATATCAAAATTCATTGGATAGATTCCGAAACCTTAACCGAGGCGAACTATAAAGACGCACTTTCGGACCTTGACGGAATAATCGTTCCGGGCGGTTTCGGCGGCAGAGGAATAGAAGGAATGATCCTTGCGGCGAAATTCGCGAGGGAAACGGGACTTCCGTATTTCGGAATCTGTCTCGGTATGCAGATAGCGGTCATCGAATACGCAAGAAACGTCGCGGGAATTAAAGACGCTCATTCGGGCGAATTCGACGAACTCTGCAAAAACAAGGTCATCGACTTTATCCCCGGTCAGAGCGAGGACGTCGACAAGGGCGGAACTTTGCGTCTCGGCGCTTACCCCTGCGTCATCAAGGCGGGGACGACAATGGAAAAATGCTACGGCAAAGATCTCATTTCCGAAAGACACCGCCACCGTTACGAATTCAACAACGACTACCGCGAAACTCTTGAAAACGCGGGTCTTACCCTTTCGGGAAGATCTCCCGACGGAAGACTTATCGAAACGGTCGAACTTTCCGACAGACCTTTCTATGTCGGCGTTCAGTTCCACCCCGAATTCAAGTCCCGTCCGAATAAGGCTCACCCCCTGTTCAGAGGATTTATCGCGGCGGCTCTCGACACTTCAGAGGGCAAAAGATGACAAACGCTTTGCATGAAGAATGCGGCGTTTTCGGGGTGTTTTCCCCGAACAGAACGCACGTTGCGGATATCGCCTATTACGGGCTTTACGCTTTACAGCACCGCGGTCAAGAAAGTTGCGGGATAGTCGTAAACGACGACGGAGTCTTCTTTTCCGAAAAGAACGTAGGGCTTGTAAACGAAGTATTTACGGGCGAAAAACTTGCGAAATTCCCCGAGGGCAATATGGCTGTCGGTCATGTCAGATATGCGACGACCGGCGGCAAGGCGTTTGCGAACTGCCAGCCTATCGAGGTAAACCACCAGAAAGGTAAAATGGCGCTTGCCCATAACGGAAACCTTTCGAACGCATGGGATCTTCGCAACGAACTTGAACTCCGCGGCGCGATTTTCCATACGACGAGCGACACCGAAATTATCGCGTATATCGTCACTCAGGAAAGGCTCAAAACGCCCTCTATCGAAAAGGCTCTTTCTGCGGCAATGCCGCGGCTCGACGGAGCATATTCCCTTGTTCTGATGTCCGCGACCAAACTCATCGCCGCGCGCGATCCTTACGGCTTCCGTCCTCTCTGCTACGGAAAGACCGACGACGGGACATATATCGTCGCTTCCGAAAGTTGCGCTTTGACTTCGGTCGGAGCGAAATTTATAAGGGATATTCTGCCCGGTGAAATTCTGATTTTTGACGAAAACGGCGTAAAATCGGACACGGCGCATTGCAATAAAGCCAAAAAACATATCTGCATTTTCGAATATATCTATTTTGCACGTCCCGATTCCGTAATTGACGGATTTTCGGTGCATGAGGCGAGAAAAAACGCGGGCAAAATCCTTGCGAAAACCTGTCCCGTCGACGCGGATATTGTCGTCGGAGTTCCCGATTCGGGGCTTGACGCCGCGCTCGGATATTCCGAAGAATCGGGTATCCCGTATGAGATAGGCTTCATCAAAAACAAATATATCGGCAGGACATTTATCTCTCCGGGTCAGAAAACAAGACTTGATCAGGTGAAAATAAAGTTAAGCCCGATTGCAAGCGTTATAAAAGGGAAGAGGGTCGTCCTTATCGACGATTCGATAGTCAGGGGAACGACCTGCAGGAGAATTGTCGGGCTTTTGAGGGAGGCAGGCGCAAAAGAAGTTCATTTCAGAGTTTCTTCGCCGCCGTTTCTCAACCCCTGCTATTACGGCACGGATATAGATTCCCGCGATAACCTTATCGCCTGCAATCATTCGACTGCCGAAATTTCCGATATTATCGGAACCGACAGCCTCGGATATCTGCCTGTTTCGGAACTCAAAAACCTTATTTGCTGCGGAGATTTGTGCGATTCCTGCTTTACGGGAAAATACCCGACCGCCGTCCCTGAAAACACGGCAAAAGACAGATTTGAAAAGAAACTTTCCGAAAAGAAATAAGAAAAACGGATATATCATTGCGATATATCCGCTCTTTTTTACATTTCCTTTTTCGGGGGTTTTTCTTTGCTTAAATACTGATATAACTGACATTCGAGCCGTCCGTTGTAGAGTTTTCTGCGACGGTCGGCTTTTTTGCCGAACAGCCGCTCAAACGACGGGTTCGAGGTTATGATATAATACGACCAGTTGTCGAGCCGCGAAAAAACTTTTCCGATATTTTCATAAAGTCTTTCGACTTCTTTTGTGTTGCCGAGCCTTTCGCCGTAGGGCGGATTTGTTATGATAAATCCGAATTTTTCCTTTGACGAAAACTGTCTGACGTCGGCTTTCTTAAAGGAAACAATATCCGAAACGCCCGCCTCTTTTGCATGGAGAAGAGAAAGTTCGACGTTTTTCGGGTCGATGTCGCTGCCGGAAATAAGACCCTTTCTTGCAGGTTTTATAAGACTTTTTGCCTCTTCTCTCGCTCTCGTCCAGACTCCCGACGGAAGAATTTCCCAGTTTTCCGAAACGAAATTTCTGTGAAGTCCCGGCGCCTGATTTCTCGCGATAAGCGCCGCTTCAATCGGGATAGTTCCGCTGCCGCACATCGGGTCGAGAAGAATTCTGCCGCTTTTCCAATACGAAAGATTTATTATCGCCGCGGTAAGCGTTTCCTTGAGGGGCGCCTCTCCCGCGATTCTGCGGTAGCCGCGTTTATTAAGCCCCGGTCCCGTCGTGTCAATGGTCAGAGTCGCGATGTCGTTTAGGAGAGATACTTCGATTTTATATTTCGCGCCCGTTTCTTCGAAAACTTCTCTTGAATATTTCGTTTTCATCTTTTCGACGACCGCTTTTTTCGTTATCGCCTGACAGTCGGGAACCGAAAACAGTTTACTTTTTACGCTTTTGCCTGTGACGGGAAATTCCGCGTTTTCGGGTAAAATTTCGTCCCACGGCAGTTTTTTTACGCCCTGAAACAGTTCTTCGAACGACTCTGCTTTGAATTCTCCCATTTTTATAAGAACTCTGTCGGCACTGCGAAGCCAGAGATTGCATCTTGCAACGGCGTCTTCGTCGCCCGCAAAAGTAACTCTGCCGTTTTCGGTCATTCTGTCGGTATATCCGAGATTTTCAAGTTCGCGCGCAACTACCGCCTCAAGTCCGAACGCCGTTGTCGCGATAAGGGTGAGTTTCGACATTATTTATCTCCTATGCCGAAAAGTCTTCTTGTGTTTTCGGCGGTTTTTTCTATGGCTTCTTCGACCGAAATTCCTTTGATCTCGGCAAGTTTCTCGGCTACTCTTATGACGTTTTTCGGCTCGTT
Organism: uncultured Eubacteriales bacterium; assembly: GCA_934486965.1. Classification (GTDB taxonomy): domain Bacteria; phylum Bacillota; class Clostridia; order Oscillospirales; family UBA644; genus Geddesella. The sequence goes on along the minus strand of CAKSQP010000053.1, from coordinate 2,707 downwards.
TCGAGTTCCTCTGACGGGTTCGGGCGCCATATACGGACAGTCGGTTTCGATAAGTATTCTGTCAAGGGGCATTTTTTCTGCCGCCTCGACGGCTTTTTTCGAATTCTTGAAAGTGAGGACGCCCGTAAAGGAAATATAAAAGCCTGCTTCATAAAGTCGGAGCGCCATTTCGGCAGACGACGAAAAACAGTGAAAAACTCCGCGGTTGCCGTGTTTTTTTATCATTTCAAAACACTCTTCATGGGCTTCTCTGTCGTGGATTATAACGGGTTTGTCAAGTTTTTTTGCAAGTTCGCACTGCCTTTCAAACCAGTATCTCTGCTTTTCTTTTGTCGGACCTTCGTAGTGGTAGTCAAGCCCTATTTCGCCGAGCGCGACGCACTTTTCGTGCGACAGCCATTTTTCTATCTGCAAAAGGTCTCCGTCGGTCATATCTTCACATTCGGAGGGGTGAACGCCGACAGCGGCATAGACAAACGGATATTTTTCGGCAAGGGAAAGCGAAAATTCGGAAGACGCCATCGTTGAACCGACGTTTATGAAGTTCCCGACCCCGTTATTTTTGAGAGCCTCTATTATTTCATATCTGTCGGACGAAAACGCTTCGTCGTCAAGGTGTGCGTGAGAATCAAACAGCATATATACGGTTTTCCTTTCATAAGTTCGTAACGGTGATTGTATGCTTATTTTTACGGTTATAATTCTTTTGGCGGCGGCTTTGATCTACGGTTTTTTTGCGGGAAATCTCTCGGGCTTCGACTCTTTTTTAATCGGAGGTATGTCCGACACCGTGACTCTCATTCTGTCGCTTGCGGGGTCCGTCTGCTTTTTCTGCGGAACGGCGTCTGTCGCCGAAAAAGCGGGACTTACTTCAAAAATGCAGAAAATTGCGTCGCCCTTTCTCAAAAAACTTCTGCCTGCGGCGTTTGAAAACAGAAAGATTGCCGAAAACGTTACTCTGAACCTCGTTTCGAATCTTTTCGGGCTCGGCAACGCCGCAACTCCTTTCGGAATAAAAGCGGCGGACGGCATGATAAAAAACGGGAAGATATCAAGAAGTCTGGCGCTCTTTATCCTGTTCAACACGTCGTCTCTTCAACTTATCCCCACGACGGTCATCGCGGTAAGGCAGAGCGCGGGTTCGGCTTTCCCGTCGGCGGTTATCCTGCCCGTGTTTTTTACGCAGATAATTTCCGCAGTGTTTGCCGTAATAATTTCTTTCGCGCTCTTCAAGGAGGATAAATGAACGAATTTTTCCCGATAATAACGGCGGCGTTTATCGTGCTTATCCTATACGCCCGCAAAAAAACGGACGTCCTCGCGGCATTTTCGTCGGGGGTGAAAGACGGGATAAAAACGCTCAGGGGAATTTTCCCGACGTTGCTTTTCGTCATTCCCGCGCTTGCGGCGGTCAGACTTTCGGGATTTACCGATTTTCTGTCGTGTCTTCTGCTTCCTCTTTTCGGGAAAGTGAATATCCCCGCCGAAGTCGTGCCTCTCGCGCTTCTCCGACCGATATCTGGGTCGGGGGCTCTGGCGATGCTTTCGGATATACTGAAAAACTGCGGGGCCGACAGTTATGCGGGCTTTCTTGCCTGCGTGATTTCAGCGTCGACCGAAACCACTCTTTACACTATTTCGGTCTATCTCGGAGGCAAAGCGAAAAACTGCGGCAAACTCATCTTCGCGGCTCTTCTCCTTGACTTCATAACGTTTCTCACCGCCGCCGCGCTGTCTCCGTTCTTCTATTGATTATACAGCAAAAACCGTCGTTTTTCAAGTCTTTATATTGACTTTTCTTTCGGCAAATGCTATAATCAAATGTAATATATATCAAAGGATTGTTATAAATGGAAAAATATACTTTCGTAAAGACGGAAGATAAAGGACTTTTCAATAAATTTTCCGAAGAAAACGGCGGTTCTGTCTATCAGACGTCATACTGGGCGGAGGTAAAATCCGCATGGAGACCGTCTTTTTATATGGGTTTTGAGGGCGACCGACCCGTCCTTTCGGCTCTCTGCCTTGAAAGAAACGTCAGGGTCTGCAATATCTGGTACTGTCCCGACGGCTTTGTCTGCGACCTTGAAAATAAAGAACTTGTTTCGGCTTTTTCGGCGTTTATTCTCTCCGAAATGAAGAAAAACAAAATTGCGGCGCTTGTCTGCGACCCTCTTATCGTCGAAAGGGTAAACGGCGAAGAAAAGGATTTTTCCGCCGTCTCGTCCCTTACCGAAAGCGGCTTTGTAATAAATAAAGAAAGAGATTTCTATATCGTTCAGCCACCGCTGACAATCCAGACCGTACTGCGGGACAAGACCCCCGAAAGCCTCCTTAAAAAATGCGAAAAAGGTGTGAGACACGGACTTCGCAGTGCCGAAGACGGAGCGTTGTATTCAGAAGAATACGACGACAGGACCCTGCCGCAGCACCCCGAAAAACTTGACGAATTTTTTGAGGTAATGACCGAAACCTCCGACCGTGTTTCCTTTATCCAGCGCGATAAAAGTTATTACGAAAAAATCGTGACTTCTCTCTGCGGCAAAGCGGTAATGAACCTTATTTACTGCGATAATCTCCGCAGGCAGAAAATTACAGCCGATGCTGAAGCGAAAAAAGCGGAAAACGAAAAACTGCTCGGCGAACTCGAAAGCACCGAGAAAAAAGATAAAAAACGTATTTCCGCGCTCAAAAAGGAAAACGAAAG
>CAKSQP010000052.1 GCA_934486965.1 uncultured Eubacteriales bacterium | reverse complement strand
CAATGCAGAAGGTAAACTTGTTCAGCAGTAATAATTGCTAAACTTAAGAGACGCGAACTTCGGTTCGCGTCTCTTTTCTTATGCAGAAATTCATTATTACAGTATAAAGATTGATCGTTCTATAATACTGTCTCCGTGTTTTATAATAGTCTATCTCTGTAATATTATCAACGTTATTCGGAAAATCCTTTTTCTAAAAGAAATCAGTCTCTTTTTGACTTATTTTTTTTTCGGTACAACATATCTACCGTATGCAGGATACGATTCGGGAGAAGAAAAAACAGTTAATGCAAAACGGCAGAATATTTTAATGATATTCAGGTAGAAGAGAGGTAGCTGCCTGACTGAGATGCGTTAGGCGGTTCAGATGCGAACTCTAATCGGTTTTGACGGTCCGCTTTCTGCCTTGACTTTTCAGAAACCTTATAAATACGACAGTATTCACTGAGGTTTTTTGTTGTTATGCAGAAACATAGTACAAAAACCGTAGCCCCTCGCCGCGGAAAAATTTCGAGTGATTTTTCCTTATTGAAATGCAGTCAGTCTGCCGTCCGACAAGGCAAAAAGGGGAGAGAAAACCGAAAAGCGCCTGTGTCGGGCGATAAAAGTTCAGGTCTGTGCTCTTTAAATTCGGGGCTTCTGATCTTATTTAATTAGTTATATACGAATAAAGGGTGATTTCTTTTTGTTAAATTGCCCTTATAGCAAGTTCTGTTTGAAAGATTATTCAAAAAAAATATCCGCCCTTATGGGCGGATATCGGAATATCAGATTGATATATTATATTTATGAGTTCTTTTTCGCTTCTTTTCTGAGACGTTTTGTTTCTTTATTTGCCGCAATTCCTTCTTTTGCCGACTGTCTGACGAGTCCGCAGAGTGCGATAAGGGCGATTGCGTTCGGGAGAACCATCAGATAGTTGAACATATCTGTGAGTTCCCATACAAGATCGTTAGAAAGGCAGGATCCGAGGAAAACAAATCCTATTGCGATTATCGAATAAACAATAGCTCCTTTTTTTCCGAAAAGATATTCGAAATTGATCTTTCCGAAAAGATTCCAGCCGAGAATTGTGGAATATGCAAAGAAGAGAAGACAGATTGCAATGAAAATATTTCCTATTGTCGTCGCAACGGACGAGCCTCCGAGGGCTGTTCCGACGGCGAGTTGTGCAAGTCCCGTTTTGGCGACATCAACGCCTTCTGCTCCGTTTGCAAGAATTCCGCCGCTTGTATAAAGTGTTGTGATGACAAGGAGCGCGGTCATTGTGAGGACGACAAAAGTATCTATAAATACGCCTATCATCGCGACGACACCCTGATCGTGCGGCTTATCAACTTTCGCAAGCGCGTGGGCGTGAGGTGTAGAGCCCATACCTGCTTCGTTTGAGAAAAGTCCGCGTTTTGCGCCTTGGCTTACGGCTGTCTTTATTGCAGAACCGACGGTTCCTCCGATGATTGCCTGGGGCATAAATGCATATTTGAAGATAAGACCGAAGGTTTCGGGAATACTTGTTATTCTGAACGCAAGGATAATAATTCCGCCGAGAAGGTAAAGTCCTGCCATTATCGGAACGATTTTTTCGGTTACGGAAGCGAGCCTGCTGAGACCGCCGATAAAAACGAAAGCCGAAATTGCCGCTATCACTATTCCGACAATCCATGACGGAATTCCGAAAGCGTTATTGAAAGTTTCGCCGATAGAGTTTGACTGAACCATCGAGCCGAAGAATCCGAGGGCAAGAACTGCCGCGACAGAGAAAAAGCCCGCTAAGAACTTTCCGAATTTACCCTTGAATGCAGTTCTTATGTAGTAAACTGGACCGCCTGTGACAGATCCGTCCTCCGAAACTTTTCTTGTCTTCTGGGCAAGGACTGCTTCGGCGTATATCGTCGCCATTCCGAAGAATGCAATCACCCACATCCAGAAGATAGCGCCGGGACCGCCTATAAGGATAGCTCCGCAGGCACCGACGATGTTGCCCGTTCCGACCTGTGCCGCAATAGCCGTTGCAACTGCCTGGAAAGAGGAAATCCCTCCGTGATGTTTTCCGCCCTTTAACGAGAAGTTGCCGAACATTCTGCGGCAGCCCTCGCCGAAGCATCTGATCTGAATAAAACGGGTCGTGACAGTGAAGAGAATACCGATACCGACAAGCAGGATTATCAGAATATAATCCGTAAGGTAAGAGTTGATTTTTTGCACCACGCCGAGAACGGCGTCCGAAAATTGCTGCATGTTTTTCATTCCTCCTGATTTAGATATGAAAAAGCGGCGGGTATAAACCTGCCGCTCTGAAAAATCCTCACCGATAGATGAAATTTCGGCTCTGTCCTTTTGCCTGAGAGATTCGGTCCGTAAAGACCTTGCACCTTCGGCACCCGCACGGGGATTCTCCAGAGGCCTCTCCGCTTACGGTCTCTTTCAATTCCGCAAGTTTCAACGAGGTCATATTCAATTCTTTATAAGTATAACAGAAAAAAAGACGAATGTCAACTGTTTTCGGCTTTTTTTATCAGTTTTTCGAGAGTTTTCTCCGTTTTTCTGCGCGCTTCTTCCGGATTCTCTTCATTTTCGACCGCTTTTTCCATCGGACATATTCCCGTTTTGTCGCGGTTTACGATCTCTTCCGTTTCTGTTTCCGCAAATACTTTGATCCCGTATTTTTCAAAAACGGGGCGGGCTTTTTTAGAAAGGACTTCCGCATACACCTCTTTTATCCCGAGAAGAACATATAAAAACGCTGCCGCACGCCCAACGATTTTGTCTGCGGCGCAAAAAGCGGACATATCTTTTTTATCGGAAAGAAGACCGAGAAGAGGTTTTACTCCGCGTTCGTCCGAAATGAAAGTTTCGTTTTCAGAAACGAAAACGCAGGAATGACCGCCCTCTTCAAGAATTTTCTTTGCTGTCAGCGTTTCATTTCTCATTGCGTCTGATTGCGTAAAGTGCAAGGGGAATAACAACAAGTTGAAGAATTATTCCGCATATTCCCGTTTTTATTGATGTGAGTATCATCATCGGATCAAGCGAATAATTGAAACCGAAGACTGCAATAAGAATTGCCGCGGCTCTTACGAGACGTCCTGCAATCTGAACCGACAGGACCTGAAGAACTGTCGGAAATTTCGTTTTGGAAACAAGTCCTGCGAAAAAGCCGTAACTGAAAAGTTCTATAGCCATAAAAGGCAGTAAAACGGCGGACGGCATTCCCGAAATAAGAAAACTTACAACAGGGGAGAGCGTTCCTGCGACAGCGCCGACTACGGGTCCTGCGATAAATCCCGCAAGAATTACGGGCAAATGCATGGGCAGCCAGATCTCTCCGAGGGCTTTACCCGCAGCAAGGTGAAGTATTTGCGGAAGAACCACCGCAAGGGCTACCGTTATCACGGTAATTACGGTTTTTGCTTTTACTGAATATCTTTCCTGTATAGCGTTCATTTTTCTTTCCTCACTTTCCGAAATGTGCAGAAACATCTTCGAGATATTTGATTATCGGCAGGTGCTGGGGACAGGCGCTTTCGCACTGACCGCATTTAATGCAGTCGCTTGCCTTGCCGAACTTCTTTGTCAGATTTTCGTAATATTCGCCCTGAGGCGTCCATGCCTTGCTCGCAATCTCCTGTTTGTCGGCATTGTAAAGAGAAAAATATTTCGGAATTGCGATGTGCATGGGACAGCCGTCGGTGCAGTAAGAACAACCGGTGCAGGGAACAGCGATATTTTTGTTTATCAGATCGACAGCCGCTTTTACTATCGCGTTTTCTTCGGCGTCAAGCGGTCTGAAATTCTGCATATAGCCGGTATTGTCGATAAGTTGTTCCATATTGTTCATTCCCGAAAGAACCATAAAAACATTGTCAAGTCCCGCCGCAAATCTGATTGCCCAGGAGGGAACGGACATTTCGGGTGAGTGGTCTTTGAAAAGTTTTTCGACGGCTTCGGGAACATTCGCAAGAGTTCCGCCTTTTACAGGCTCCATAACAACAACTTTCATTCCGTGTCTGACGGCGACCTCGTAGCATTTGCGCGACTGAATACCTTCACTGTCCCAGTCAAGATAATTTATCTGCAACTGAACGAAATCGAAAAACGGATTTTCGGTAAGTACTTTGTCCAGAAGATCGGCGTGATCGTGGAATGAAAATCCGATATTTCTGACAAATCCCTTTTCCTTTTTATCGCGTATCCAGTTGAAACAGTCGAGTTTTTTATATTTTTCATAATGCTCGACGCCGATGTCGTGCAAAAGGTAATAGTCGAAATATTCGACGCCCGTCTTCTTTCTCTGCTCTTCAAAGACCTTGTCTCTGTCTTCTTTTGTTTCGATAAATCCGCAATGCAATTTCGTTGCAAGCGTATATGCGTCTCGCGGATATCTGTCGACGAGAGCCGCTTTTGCGGCATTTTCGCTCTTGAATCCGCAGTACATCCATGCGGTGTCAAAATATGTAAAGCCCCGTTCAATAAACGTGTCGACCATCTTTTTTACCTGTTCGATATCTATCGAGCCTGCGTCGTTCGGGTCACTCAGCGGCAGTCTCATAAGCCCGAAACCGAGTTTTTTCGCTTCCATACATAATCTCCTTACCTTTTTCTTTTATTATACTCCTTAGAGTTCGCTCCAAGTCAAGAGGGAAAATGTGAAAAAATTGTGAAATATACCGCCGATATTGTTTTTTTATTGTCGGTTGTTGAAAAAAGTCGGCTTTTATGTTAAAATAATATTATAGGTTTGAAAAAGAGGTCATATAAATGAAGGACAATTTTGTAAAACTGTATACGACTGACGGCGAAAGGCTGACCGATCCTATCTGGAACGAGTATCCCAGACCGATGCTTTTCAGAAATTCGTTTTTCAACCTGAACGGGAAATGGGAGTTCGCGGTCTCTCCGTCGGAAAATATCCCGCATCGTTTTCCTCTTGAAATAACAGTTCCTTTTGTTCCCGAATCGGTTCTTTCGGGACTTGATATGACGGTTCCCGAAGGCTCTTATCTTTTTTATCGGAGAACCTTTATTCTGCCTGCGGGCTTCCGTCGCGACAGAGTGATATTCCATGTCGGAGCCTGCGATCAATATGCCGACGTCTATATGAACGGGAAACATCTCGGCAGTCACAAAGGCGGGTACGATCCGTTTTCTTTCGATATAACCGACTGCATTTCGGAGGGGGAGAACACCGTTGTTATCAGAGCCTACGACGATCTGTCTTCCGGAATTCTGCCTTACGGCAAACAGCGGCGCCGCAGGGGAGGAATGTGGTATACTCCCGTTTCCGGTATATGGCAGACCGTCTGGATAGAGAGCACTCCCGAAAAATATGTCAAGGCAATAAAAACCGAGATAAAGGGCGACACCGTTTATTTTAAGGTGAAGGGAGTTAAACACGGAAGAATTATTCTGTTTACACCGGAAGAGAAAGTGCGCTTTTTCATAGAAGACGGCAGGGCGGAGTATAAAGTTGAGTCGCCGCGTTTCTGGTCTCCCGAAGACCCGTATCTCTACCGTTTCTTTGTGGAAACGGACGGGGATCTTGTGGAATCGTATTTTGCTTTCCGCACTCTTGAGATAAAAGAAGTCGACGGTATAAACAGGCTTTGCCTTAACGGAAAACCGTATTTTTTCAACGGACTTCTCGACCAAGGCTATTTTTCAGACGGCATTTTTACTCCGGCGACACCCGAGGGCTATGAAAAAGATATAAAATTCGCAAAAAGTCTCGGCTTTAACACCCTGCGCAAGCATATAAAGGTCGAACCCGAAAAATTTTATTACGACTGCGACAGGCTCGGAATGATAGTTTTTCAGGATATGGTAAACAACGGAAAATATTCTTTTCTGCGCGATACCGCGCTTCCGACTCTGGGAATAAAAAAACTGCCCGACAAATACCTGCACCGTAATGAGAAAACCCGTGAAGAATTTCTTCATTCGATGTTTAAGACCGTAACAAGGCTCTACGATCACCCGTGCATCTGTATGTGGACGGTCTTCAACGAAGGGTGGGGACAGTTCTCTTCTTCCGATGTCTACGGGGGACTCAAAAAACTTGACCCGACAAGGTTTATAGATACAGCGTCCGGTTGGTTTAAGGGCGGAGAGAGCGACATAGAAAGCGTTCACTGCTATTTTAAGCAGTATAAGCAGAAACCTGCCGAAAAGCCGATACTCCTTACCGAATTCGGCGGATACAGTTTCCGGCCTTTCGAACATTCCTTCAATACAGAAAAAACTTACGGATACAAATATTTCGATAATAAAAAAGCCTTTGAAAACGATATCCTGAGGCTTTATATCGAAGAAATCATTCCTCAGATAGAAAAAGGTCTTTGCGGGGCGATATATACCCAACTTTCCGACGTTGAGGACGAGACGAACGGACTTATTTCTTATGACAGAAAGGTCGTCAAAGTGACGCCCGAAAAGTTCCGCACCGTCGCACGTCAACTTAAGATCAAAAGCAAAGAAAACTCATAGGAAAGCGACTTGTAATATGAAAGTAAGCGTTATTATCCCGGTATACAATACCGAGAAATACATCGCGAAATGTCTCGATTCGGTCATAGGGCAGACCTATGACAATCTGGAAATTATCGTTGTTGACGATGGCTCGACCGACGGCAGTTACGCGATATGTCTCGGGTATGAAAAGAAAGATCCGAGGATTACCGTTTTCAGACAGGAAAACAGCGGTCAGGCGGTCGCGAGAAACTCAGCGCTGGATAATATGCACGGCGACTATGTCCTGTTTGTCGATTCCGACGACAGTATCCTTCCCGATACAGTTGAAAAACTTGTTGCTGCCGTGAAAAAAAACAACGCCGATATTCTGCAATTCGGCATTATCGTTGATAACGATATTACCGAAACATACAGAGCTTCGGAAACAAAAGAATATAAAAGTAAAGAAGAAATGTTCGAAAGTTTTATAAAGCCTGGAGGTATTACCCAGACTTTGTGTGATAAGTTCTTTTCGGCGTCTCTTTTTGACGGGCTTCGTTTCCCGGAAATGCGCAAAAACGAAGACTATTATATTTTGGCGGACCTTTTGCGAAAATGCAGTAAATATGCCGTGACCGACGAATGTTTTTACATTCAGTATATCAGAAATAACAGCACCGAAAGAGCGGCTTTTTCCGAAAAGGATCTTTGCGGGATCAAGTGTGCCGTTCATCTTCGGGATATTATATTAAAAGAAATACCGTCTCTCAGCGGAGATGTTGCGTCCCTCGAGGTCGATTGGATCGCCGCCGTAACGGCGAAAATGATCCGTACACATAAGTATAAAGAGAATAAAGAACTGTATGAAAAACTTCGGAGCGAACTTTTCGAAAAGGTCGCAGAAGTCGGACTCGAAAAATGTTCGCCCCGTACGGTTTTCATATATTCACACAAAACGCCGTATGTTGTTGCAAAATATTATTTTGAGGGTGTCAGAGAACGGATCGTCGGATTTTTCAAGAGTATCGTCAAAAGCGCCGTCCGTATTTGTAAAAAACGGAGAACATAATTATGAAAATAGGAATTATATCTTTGTACGGCAACTTTAATTGCGGAAATAAGTTGCAGAATTACGCCGTGCAGAGTTTTTTTCGGAATATGGGTTTTGATACCGTCATTATCCGCAATCCGATAAGATACCGCTTTCCTCTTGACGGAAAAGCGGCGGGTGTGAATATAAAAAATTATCTGCGCCATATAAAGAATACCGTAAAGGGCGAAAAGACCGCAGTATATAAAAATAAAAGTTTTTATACTTTTGCAAAACGGTATCTGACTGAATCGGAACAGATAATCGACAGATACAATGTCGGGCGTAAAATGCCCGAATGCGATTATTATGTCGTCGGGAGCGATCAGGTCTGGAACGACGATTTCGCGCCGATAGACGATCCTCTGTTTTCTCTCGGATTTGCACCTTATAAAAAAAGACTCAGTTTTTCCGCAAGTTTCGGCAGAGATATTATCCCCGAAAATCAGAAGAAAGTTCTTTCCGATAATTTGTCGGGTATCCGCCTGATAACCGTCAGGGAAAATACGGGGAAAGAAATCGTTGAAGATCTCACGGGTCGGAAAGCCGAAGTCCTTATGGACCCCACTTTGATGTTTGATTCGGGGTTCTGGGAAAAAGCGGAGAATCCTCCTTCGGAAAAACTTCCCGAAAAATACGTCTTTGTTTATTATATAGGCGAATTTTCCGATGAACGGAAAAAACAGACTGAAACTCATGCAAAGAAAATCGGTGCGGAAACGGTGTATTTCGATCGGAATATCGGCCCTTCCGAATTCCTGTATTTAATTCACAACGCTGAATGTGTGATCACCGATTCCTTTCACGCCTGTGCTTTCAGCGTTATATATAAAAAGAATTTTTATATTTTGACGGGCAAGAAAAGAGAACAGATGTTAAACAGAATAACAACTCTCCTGTCCTGTCTGAAAATTACCGACAGAATAGTGACCGACGGCGTTTTTGGCCCGTTGCCGCCGGATTATTCCTCTGTTGATGAAATACTTATAAAAGAGAGGGAAAAAGCATATTCTGTTTTCGGAAAGATTTTTGACGAGGATAAAGCGACGGTGTCTTATGAATAAAATATCGGGCAGCAACAATCAAATAAAATGGGGCGCCGTACTTTCTTACGGTCAGTTGGCTTTGAGCATAATCGTCGGAATGATCTACACTCCGCTGATGATCAGAATTCTCGGAAAAAACGAGTACGGGCTTTATAACACCGTGGCTTCGACGATCTCAATGCTGTCCATACTCGGTCTCGGGTTTAACAGCAGTTATATCCGTTTTTATTCAAGATGTAAAAAAGACAATATAAAAGATTCTGTAGCGAAACTCAACGGAATGTATCTTTTGCTTTTCAGCGTTATAGGTCTTACCGCACTTATTTGCGGCGTCTTTATATCTTTCAATCTTGAACTTGTCTTCGCGGACGGTCTCACGGCGGGCGAATACGAAATTGCAAGAGTCCTTTCCCTGCTTCTGACTTTTAACCTCGCCGTGGCGTTCCCGATGACGGCTTTTTCAAATATAATTTCGGCTCATGAAAAGTTTGTCTTTCTGAAAATTGTCGGAATGATAAAAACAGTGCTCGGTCCGCTTGTGACCTTTCCTCTGTTACTTCTCGGATACGGAAGTATCGGTATGGTCTCGGTGACGGTCTCTGTATCTCTTATAGCCGATGTAATTTACCTTTATTTCGTATTCGTAAAACTGAAAGAGAAGTTCATTTTTTCGGATTTTGATAAAAAACTCTGGGGTTCGCTTTTCTCCTTTACATTTTTTATTGCGCTCAATCTGATCGTAAACGAGATCAACTGGAATATCGACAAAATGATACTCGGAAGATTTCAGGGAACCGCCGTCGTTGCCGTGTATTCCGTAGGGTATTGCCTTTACACATATTATCAGATGTTTTCGACATCTGTCTCAGGCGTCTTTACCCCAAAAGTACACAGGCTTGTTGTTTCTACCGAAGATGATCCCGAAATACAGAGAAAAGAACTTACGGGACTTATGGCAAAAGTCGGCCGTATTCAGTTTTTTATTCTCTTGCTGCTTGCGACGGGCGTCGTCTTTTTCGGAAAGGCTTTTATTGGCTTCTGGGCGGGCGCAGGCTATGAAGGTTCATACGCTGTTGCGCTTCTCCTTATAATTCCCGCAACAATAAGCCTTATTCAGAATGTCGGCATAGAAATACAGCGTGCGAAAAACAAGCATAAATTCAGAAGTGTTGCTTATTTTATTATGGCGATCTTAAACTTTTTGATGTCGGTTGCTCTCTGTCAGACTTACGGGGCTGCGGGCTGTGCATTCGGAACGGCGGTTTCGGTTATTGTCGCAAACGGCTTTATTATGAATATTTACTATCATAAAAAATGCAATATAGACATTCCGTATTTCTGGAAAGAGATAGGAAAGGCAAGCAGAGGGCTTATCATTCCGATAATTGTCGGAACTCTGATACTTGTCTTTGTTCCGATGAAAAACCTGCTGGTCCTTGCAGTATCAATTCTGGTGTATTCCGTAATATATTGCCTGTCCGTTTACTTCTTTGGTATGAACCGATACGAAAAATCTCTGACAACAAGTTTTTTTAAGAGAAAACATTGAAATATTTACAAAAATACCACCCGCATAG
>CAKSQP010000051.1 GCA_934486965.1 uncultured Eubacteriales bacterium | reverse complement strand
ATATCTTAAAACTTCTCGGCGGCAGTGAAGATACGGTCATCAAACAGACCCGCTATCCGATGATAACCGCCTCCGAAGGAAAAGATCTCGGTATCACCGGAATGGTAAAACTCACCGAGAACAGCAACTATATCCTGTATATGGACTTCAACGATACTTCTATCGCCGTATACGACAGGAAAAACAATCATATCTACCACAGCGATCCGTCGAACGCGGGAATGATAGAAGAGGGTTCGAGAAGCATGATCTCCTCCCCGCTTTCCATCGAAGCGTACGACGCCCTCAACAAGAGATATGAATTCAACTTCTACGATAACTGCCTTGACGACGAAAACTTTGTTATCGCCGATATGGGGGACGGCAAATTCCGTATCATCTATACGATAGGTAACGACCCCAACAAGGACCTTGCTCCTCCGGTTCTTACCGTAGATACTTACGAAAAACTTTATTCGGCTCTCGAAACGGGACATTCTTCCGAACTGTCGGTTCTTACGTCGGCGTATAAACTCATAACGCCTTCGACGATAACCCTTGAAGAAAAGGAATCCCTTATTCAGGACTTCCCGACCCTCGACTGGCAGACTCTTTACATAAGAAGAAGTCTTACGACGAGACAGCGTGCGGCTCTTACCGAAGCCATGAAACTTGCGGGCTTTACCGCTTCCGACGTTAAGGCGGAAATGGAAAAGACCGAATATCAGGGTGCCGAAAGATCCGTTATGTATACTATCCCCGTCGACCTTACCTTAACGTCCGAAGGTCTTCAGGTAAATGTCGATTCTTCGCTTATCCTTGCTCCGTCCGAACAGCGTCTTTACAAAATGTCGCTTTACAGAGGTCTCGGAGCCTCCGATGCGTCGGTCGGCGGCGAATATCTTCTTGTTCCCGACGGCTCGGGCGCAATAATTCCCGCAACAGGCAAACTTTCGTCGCTTGCTTATTCCGAAAGAGTTTACGGCGCGGACGAGACTTTCTACCGCGACCTTGACACTTCGGTAAGCGCGTCCGTTCTCACGGCGTTCGGCGTTTACGACAGAGCCTCGAACGGTGCGGTCGTCGCGATAATGTCCGAGGGCGCTTCGCAGTCGAATATCACCGCAAGACCCATCAACGCGACAAGCAACGCCGCGGCTTCGATAAACTATGAAATAGTCTACGGCGAAAGAGATTACAGAACATATCAGACGACTTCCACAACTGCGGGATCGCAGACCACCGCGTCCAGCAATACCGAAAGCGGAACGGGCGTCGTTCTCTCGAAAGACGTTCCCGAAATAAACTTCACCGTCAAATATTTCTTCATGGACGGAAACAAGACCTATTCCGACTATGCGAAATGGTACAGAAACTACCTTATAAAGGAAGAAATTCTTCCGTCGCTCAGAACAAAGGAATCCGGACTTTCCCTCTATGTCGATCTTCTCGGCGCTATCGATAAGGACGAGACCGTCGCAGGTTTTCCGGTCGTTAAAAAACGCGCTCTGACAACTTATTCACAGGCGAAAGAGATCCTCGAAAAACTTGCCGAAAGCGGCGTTACAAACGTAAAAGCACGTTATTCCTACTGGACGAACGGCGGCTACTATAACACCGTCTTCAACGCCCTCCGTCTTATCGGCGAAATGGGCTCGACAGACGACCTCAAGGCGCTCGTTTCCTATTGCAGCGACAGCGGCACGAAACTTTATCCGACTGCCGACTTTATGTATCTTTACAGAGAAACCGTCGGCGATAACTTCAATTATCAGAACGACGTTGCAAGACGTCTCGACCTCAGAATTTCGAGAGTCGGAATAAGATCCCTGGTCACGGGAGAAGAAATTGCTGACTCCGACGATTATAAGTCGATAGTTTCTCCCGACCTGCTTTTGAACTTCGCCGATACCTTCAAGGCGGATTACGATAAGACCGTCGGAATGACATCGATTTCTCTCGGTTCGATAGGTCAGTATCTTGACAGTAACTACAAGACCAACAGAATAGTCAACCGCGAACAGACGCTCGCGATAAACCGTGAAATTCTCGATAAATTCGCGGATTACGACGTTGCGGTATCGAACGGTAACGACTATACATGGAAATACGCCGACGCAGTGTTCGGTCTGCCGCAGGGTTCAAGTGACTTTACTTCCGAATCCGAAAGCATTCCGTTCCTGCAGATAGTTCTTCACGGCTACGTTTCTTACTCCGGCGAAGCGTTCAACGTTTCGGGCGACTATACGACCGAGATACTGAGAGCGGTCGAGACCGGAAGCAATCCGAGTTTCAGATGGATGTACGAAGCGAATACCGTGTTTGACAACACACCGCTTGCATATAAGTTCTATTCCGTAACTTATACCGACACGTTCGACCGTGCGGTTGAGATCTACAAGGAACTCAACGAAGTGATGAAAGACGTTGTAAATCAGCCTATAACCAATCACGAAAAGGTAACGGCTGTCGACGCCGAAAACGGAAAGACCGTTTCGGGAGTCTACGCGACGACTTACGGAAATAACGTCAGAACGTTCTTTGTCAACTACAATTCATTTGACGTAACTCTGGAAGACGGAACCGTCGTTCCCGCTAAAGATTATACATGGAGGTGAGAGAAATGAGTGTTCAGGCAAAAGAAGTAAAAACAGCAAAAAAACCGAGACGCACACTGAGCCTTGAGAAAAAGAACAGCTTTTTCGGCTATATCTTTACTCTGCCGATAATCATCGGTTTGGCATTCGTTTATCTCCCGGTCCTCTTCCAGTCCCTTATGTATTCTTTCGGCGATATCAATATCACTCAGGAAGGCTGGAAAGTCGAATGGGCAGGCTTAAAGAACTACAATCAGGCACTCTTCGTCGAAGACGGATTTTTAAGGACTGTCGTCGAATCGATAGCAGCTCTTATCCCGCAGATCGTCATAGTTATCATATTCGCGTTCTTCATGGCTAACCTTCTTAACCAGAAGTTCAGAGGAAGAACCGTCGCCCGTGTTATCTTCTTTATTCCGGTTATTATTTCGACCGGTATCATCTCCCAGCTTGACTCGATGTCTTCGATGCTCGACGTTTACAGTTCGGGAGGAAAGATGGATACCGGAGGCGCCGCAGGCTCGAATATGTTCGGCTATAAGCAGGTATCGGACCTCGTAACGCAGACCCTTAACAACGCGGACCTTTCGAATATCGTCCTCGGAGCGGTTGACGGACTTTATTCCGTCATCACCTCCTCAGGCGTTCAGATGCTTATTTTCCTTGCAGGTCTGCAGGGTATCTCGGTAAGTATGTACGAATCCGCGAAGGTCGAAGGCGCGACGGGCTGGGAAGTCTTCTGGAAGATATCTTTCCCGATGATAAGCCCCCTTATCCTCGTCAACCTGCTTTATACGGTTATCGACCTGTTCCTCAAGTCCGATAACGCGGCGATAACATTTATCAACCGTTATCTTGACAACGCGGCGACCTACGAGGTTGCGTCGGCGTTCTCGTGGATATATACGATAGTCGTTATTCTTTTCGTACTTATCGTTTTCTTGCTTGTCAAGAAACTGATAGTATATCAGGACTAAGCAAAGGAGGAAATGAAAATGGAAAACAACACTGTAACTCCGAGCGAAGTCCCCGTAACAGAGAAAAAGCCCAATTTCTTCAAGAAACTCTGGGAAAAGATCAAGAACAGAATACTCAGCAGACAGGAAGAGGTCATGACCTGGGACAGATGGAAAAGGAAAAACCTCAATCTTGCAGGCTTCGGCAGATTCTGCTGGTATATCGTACGTCTCGTTCTCATAATCGGTATTTCTTTTATGATACTTTACCCCTTTATCGTTAAGGGTATAGTTTCCTTTATGAGTACGAACGACATAACCGACAACACGGTTATGTATATCCCGCGCGAAGGAAGCACCTACTTCATTCAGAAAGCAATGAACAGCCTTGATTACTGGCCCGCTCTCTTAAACACCGCGCTCCTTTCTCTCGGCGTTGCGGTCCTTCAGCTGTTCGTAAGCACGATGGTCGGATACGGTTTTGCCCGTTTCAAATTCTGGGGTAAAAACTTACTGTTCCTCTTCGTTCTTCTTATGCTTATAATCCCCGCGCAGACAATAACTCTTCCGCTTTATGTAAACCTCAATAACTTTTTGGGAACCGGAATTTCACTCATCAACACGCCTTTCGCACTTCTCTTCCTTGCTCTGATGGGCCTCGGTCTCAAAAACGGACTTTATATCTACCTCATGCGTCAGTTCTTCAGAGGAATGCCTAAGGAACTCGAAATGTCCGCCTATATCGACGGCGCGGGCCACTTCAGAACATTCTTCTCGATAATGCTTCCGAACGCTACGAATATGATGATAACCGTATTCCTCTTTGCGTTCACATGGCAGTGGACCGACACCACCTACAACACAATGCTTATCCCGCAACTCAAGATCCTGACGAACACCATAATGAACGTCACGACCGCGACTTCGGGCGACACAACGCAGATGCAGGCGCTTTTGGACACTTCGTCCCTGCTCCTTATCCTGCCGTTGCTTATCGTGTTCCTCTTTGCTCAGAGATACTTCATACAGGGTATTGAGCGAAGCGGTTTGGTAGAGTAGAAAAGTCAGGAACATTTTTCCGAAAGCGGACTTCTGCACAACAAAACATCTTACATCAACGGCTCATAAAGCCGTTGATGTTCTTTTAAGCAATATTAAAGCCAACTCTAACCGTAAGAAAGGAGGGACAGTTATGCCTCGTCCTCCTATGCCTCCGCCGGGTTCCGAAAGAAAACCTCAGGAAAAACCGAAGACTTTCGGCGGTTGGGTAAAATTTATCTCAAAAAACTTCAAAGGCACGATGAAGCGCCTGTTTTACATCTATAAACTTGTCTGGGAGGCAAAACCGGGGATTCTCGCGGCGCTTTCCGCAACTTCGATTTTGGGCGGCGTGCTTCCCGTTCTCGGCTCGGTAATAACCAAACTCGTTATCGACGCCCTGTCCGACGCCTATGCTGGAACTCTTGACCGCGGATTTACCTTTATTATCGGAATTCTTATCTTCCAGATGATATACTGGGTGACCCAGCAGGTGGTAAACACCTTAAACGACCTTATTTTAAGAGTGTCGAACGACTTACTTGTTTACAGTATCCGCATCAAAATGATGAACAAGGCAAAGACCCTCGACCTTGCGTCGTTTGATATGCCGGAATTCTACTCCAAAATGGAAAACGCGAATCAGGAAGTCAGCGCCCGCCCGATGCAGGTCATGTGGTCGTCCTTTGCGATAGTTTCTTCTGTTATCAGTTTTATAAGTTATATCGTAATTCTCGGCAGTGTTCTGCCGTGGGCGCCGATCGTCATAATCCTGATGTCCGTTCCGTCGACGCTCGTCCACTTCTTCTACCGCAAAAAACTGTTCAGTTATACCCGTCACCATTCCAAAAAACGCCGCCAGATGACCTATTACAGCGGTCTTCTTACCGATAAGGACCTTGTAAAGGAAGTCAAACTCTTCGACCTTGCCGATACCTTTAAGGAAAGATACGACAAAACTTTCAAAGGCTATTACAAAGGCGTCAAAAAGATAATTCTTTCGGAGGGGCTTTGGGGCTTTGTCACAAGTTTTGCCGAACTTGCGGTCCACTGCGGAATGTTGGTGCTTATCGCGTGGAGAGTCTTTACGCAGGCCCTCACCGTCGGCGATTTCAGCCTTTATTCGGGCGCTCTTCTTGCGATTTCGAACGGCGTTGAGTCGATTATAAGCACCTCCGCGGGTATCTACGAGGGAACACTCTTTATAGATAACCTTATCGTCTTCATGCAGGAGGAAGCGCATATCGTTCCGTCCGTTGAGCCTCCCAGAGAGGTAAACAAGGGAGCAGGTCACGAAATAACTTTCGAAAATGTTTCCTTTGCATATCCGAAGACCGACAAATACGTTCTCAAAAACCTGAATTTCACAATTTCAAGCGGCGAGACTATTGCTCTTATCGGACTTAACGGCGCGGGCAAAACGACGCTCATCAAACTGCTGACGCGCCTTTACGACCCGTCGGAGGGCAGAATTCTGCTTGACGGACACGACATAAGGGAATACGACGTCCGCGAACTTTACGATATTTACGGAATAATCTTTCAGGATTTCGGGAAATTTGCCTTTACCGTCGCCGAAAACATCGGTTTCGGTCAGATTTCGCGTATCGACGACCGAAAGGCTATCGAAGAGGCGGCAAAACAGAGCGACGCCACACGCTTTATCGAAAAACTCAAAAACGGTTTTGATACGAACCTTATGCGTATTTTCGAAGAGGACAGCACCGAACTTTCGGTCGGACAGTGGCAGAAAATTTCCGTTGCCAGAGCCTTTTTCAGAGATTCCGATATCCTTATCCTCGACGAACCGACCGCGTCCCTCGACGCTATCGCCGAGCAGGAGATATTCAATCAGTTCGACAGACTGCGCGGGAATAAGACTACGATTTTCGTTTCTCACCGTCTTTCTTCGGCGACCCTTGCCGACAAGATAATAGTGCTTAACTACGGCGAGATAGTCGAAATGGGCAAACACCGCGACCTTCTGGAACTTAACGGCAAATATGCCGAACTTTTCAACGCTCAGGCGCAGAAATATCTTGAAAAATAAAAAGCAGGGCTTTGGGCTGAAGGCTGATAAGGAAGTATTGCTTCAAAACTTCGCCTTTCGGCACAATAATGCGTTAAAACCCCCAGATATGCGACAGCATTATCCGGGGGGTTTGCCTTTTCTTGCACTCGAAAATCTTGTTTTGAAGTGCTACGCAGTTTCGTAGCAGAGTAAAATTTCTTGTATCGAAGTTCAAAATGCAGCAAGGCTGTCGCCTTGCGAGGCTTTGGGCAAAGATACGGGGGAATTTTACTGTGAGAAACCAATGTTTCCTTATCAGACTTCAGCCTTACAGCCCTGTTTTCAATTTCTGTATTGCAGATAATCCTCAAACCGTTTCACCGCAAGGGAAGCGGTTTTTTTGTCTCTTACGGCGAACGCGATGTCTCTGTATGCAGGCACCGACAGTTTTCTTATCACGATATCGTAAGGAATTCTCCGCAGGATAAGTCCGGGCATTATCCCGACGCCGAGCCCTTTTTCCACCATTGACATTACGGCGTAGTCGTCAAGCGTTTTTATCGTTTCTTTCGGGGAAAGTCCGCATTTGTCAAAAAGAGCGGAGACTTCCGCGCCGTTTCCCTTTTCAAGCATGATAAACGGTTCTGTGCATATTTCCGAAAGCGGGATATCGTCCCTGTTTTCAAGGCGGTGTCCTTTCGGAAGGACCGCAAACAGTTCGTCACGCATTAAAAAGACGGTCTCCGCCTCGATTTTTGTCGGCAACGTCAGAAAGCCGCAGTCGACCCGTCCGTTTGCTATCCACTCTTCGATCTCGGGATAATATCCGATAAGAAGTTCGAATTCGATATTCGGATAATCGTCGCGGAAACGTTTTATTATATCGGGAAGCCAATGCGTCGCGACGCTCGAAAAAGTGCCTATCCTTATTTTCCCTGCGGCAAGCCCGTTTATGTCGTCGATCTGCATTTTTAATTTCCGATATTCTTCGCAGACGCTTTTCGCGTAAGGCAGAAGTTTCTGTCCGTCGGAGGTGAGCCTGACTCCCGCGCGGCTCCGTTCGAGAAGGACTATTTTCCATTCCTTTTCAAGGTCGCCTATCATTCGGCTTATTCCCGACTGCGAATAATTCAGCAGTTCCGCTGCTTTCGTGAAACTTCCGCACTCGACGGTCTTTACAAACGCCGAATATTTGAGTATTCCGAAATCCATATTTTCTCTCCCGTATATCTGATTTTGTCATCTTATTTATGATAAACATTCGCTTTTCAAATGTTTAATAATATGATATACTATTTTCGGACAAAAATCAAGAGGTGAAAATATGTTTGTAAGCGAAATAAAAAAAGAAGCCCCGCAGAATTTCAGAACGGAACTTCAGAAGAGGGTATATAAGACGCTTTCGGAAATGAAAATTCCGTTTGAAAGAGTCGATACCGACGTCGTAATAACGATGGAGGACTGCGAGGAAATAAATAAGAAACTCGATATGAAAATGGTGAAAACGCTGTTTTTGACAAACAGACAGCAGACCGCTTTTTATCTTTTCATAACCGCGGGCGACAAGCCTTTCCGCTCAAAGGATTTTTCCGAAAAAATGGGGATATCCCGTCTTTCCTTTGCTCCTGCAGAAAAGATGGCGGAAATTTTGGGAACGGAAATCGGTGCGGCGACGGTCTTTTCGCTTTTGCTGCCGACCGCTGAATATGTAACTCCCGTTTTCGACAGGGAAGTGCTTTCGGAAGAGTATTACGGTTGCAGCGACGGCACGACCACGGGATATTTGAAAATAAAAACGTCCGATATCACCGATGTCTTTCTCAAAAATCTCGGAATACACATAACGGAGGTCTCGGTATGAATCTGTATAAAAAAAGGATCGTCGTCAAGGTCGGGACGTCGACTCTGACAAACGAAAACGGCAAAAGCGACCTGCGCTCTTTTGACGGGATAGCGCGAGTGCTTTCGGACGTTCACAATATGGGTTACGAAGTCATTCTTGTTTCGTCGGGAGCGATAGCCGTCGGAAAAAGTAAATTAAAAAAAGACGGAAAACTTACGTCTATGAGGGAAAAGCAGGCCGCCGCCGCGGTCGGTCAGTGCAGTATAATGTTTCTTTACGATAAGTTTTTCGGTGATTACGACTGCACCATCGCCCAGATACTTCTCAACGCCGAGGATATAAAGGAAGAGGAGAAAAAAGAAAATCTTGCGAATACTTTTTCGGCGCTTTTGGAGGAGGGTGTTATTCCCGTTGTCAACGAAAACGATTCGGTAAGTTATACCGAGATAGAGTCGGAAGAACGGCTTTTCGGGGATAACGATATGCTTTCGGCGGTCGTCGCGGTGCTTTGCCGTGCGGAAAAACTTGTTATCTTTTCCGATATCGACGGACTTTACGAAAAAGACCCGAGACTTTTCCCCGAAGCAAAACTTATTGAAAAAATAGAAGAGATCGACGGCGGAGTTCTTTCCTTTGCGGGAGGTGCGGGCTCTCGGCGCGGTACGGGAGGTATGCGGACCAAACTTCAGGCGGCGCGCCTTGCCGCCCTCAACGGCACGGACGTCATAATAACGAACGGCAGACGCCCCGAAAATCTTTACGGGATAATCGAAGAAAAGAGCGTCGGAACGCTGTTTGTCGGGAAAAAATAAATTTATCGCCGACTGCGTGACAAAAAGGACCTTGTAAATACTACAAGGTCCTTTGTACGTCAAAGCCTAATCCGAATATACGATTTCGAGTATTTCCCTGAATTTTTCGGGGTTCTCTTTTCTTAACTCTTTGAGCCTGTATCCCATATCGGTATAGATATCCCTGCCGGGAGTTATCGGGAACGATGAAAGCACTCGGTTATAATCAAGCCCGTACGCCTTTGCTATCCGCAAAAGAACGCGCTGTGACGGAATGAGCGCCTTGCCGCTGCGCGGATCGAACCCTTTTTCGAGAGCGGAAAGATAGGTGTGGCTTATCCCGATCTGAGCCGCCGCCTCCCTTAAGGAAAGACCGCGTTTTTCTCTTGCCGCAATAAGCGTTTCCTCAAATTTCATTATTTCTCGTCCCAGTTATGCCATACGTTCTGAACATCGTCGTCGTCTTCGAGAATGTCGAGAAGTTTCTGCATATTCTTTACGTCCTCTTCGTCGGTAAGCGAAATGTAAGTTCCGGGGACCTGTTCCTTTTCCGCGGAAAGGAATTTGTAGCCTTTCGCCGCAAGTTTTTCCTTTGTTTCAAAAAGGGTGTCGGGAGAAGTGTAAACTTCGAAAACCTCCTCTTCTTCGGTGTAGTCGTCGACTTCGACGTCGAAGAGGTCTTCCATGAGTTTGTCTTCGTCAAGGTCTTCTTTTTCGATGACCATAACTCCTTTTGTCTCAAACTGCCACGAAACCGAGCCTGTCTGACCGAGATTTCCGCCGTATTTATCGAAATAGTGGCGAAGGTCGCCCGCCGTCCTGTTTCTGTTGTCGGTGAGCGTTTCGACGATTATCGCGACGCCCTTCGGACCGTAACCTTCGTACTGTATCTCTTCATAGTTGGTGCTGTCGTCTCCGCCGGACGCCTTTTTGATAACTCTTTCGATATTATCGTTCGGAACGTTGTTTTCCTTTGCTTTCGCGATAAGGT
>CAKSQP010000050.1 GCA_934486965.1 uncultured Eubacteriales bacterium | reverse complement strand
CTTATTTATCTTTTGGGCGTTGCGGGTGAAATAATCATTATTCTGTGGTCGTTCATCAAAAAACCGAAAAAGATAAAAACAGAAAAATCCTGATAAATACACGCAAAACTGCGTGTATTTTTTTACTCTCCGAAAAGTAGAGGCAAAAGTAGAGACGGCGGAGGATACTGTCTCCGAAAACGGGAGCATAATTCTCCTGTCTCGGTGTTCCCATTTTTACCGAAATAAGGTAAAATTTCACGGAGGAGTGATTTCGTGAACATTCTTTACTGCGGAGACCGAAATATAACGGACGGGATATTTCTGTCGGCTCTTTCTTTGGCGAAACATTCCGCCGAGGCTCTCAAAATATATATTCTTACGGCGGGGATATCCGAAAAAAATTCTCCGATACCCGAAGCCTTTGCCGAAGGTCTCGAAAATAAACTTCGGGAAACAAACCCCGACAATAATACGTTTCTTTTTGATATTACAGAACTCTTTTGCGCGAATCTTCCCGAGGCGAACCTCGATACCCGTTTTACCCCTCTTTGCATGTTACGTCTTTATGCCGATCTTCTGCCTGAAATTCCCGACAAAATCTTATATCTCGACGCCGATGTCCTTTGTCGGAAAGATTTCTCGGAACTGTATTATTCCGATCTTCATGACGCTGAAATTGTCGGGGTTTCCGACCGTTACGGTAAATGGTTTTTCGGAAATATTCTGAAACACGATTATCTTAATTCGGGCGTTCTTCTTATGGATATGGCAAAGATACGGAAGAACGGGACGTTTGCAAAGTGCAGGGAAATGTGCCGCGATAAAAAAATGTTTATGCCCGATCAGTCGGCATTAAATAAAATCGCAAAAAAGAAAAAAATTCCTGTTTGCTTCAATAATCAGGGGAAAATAAAAAATGATACCGTCTTCAAGCATTTTTCGACATATTTTGAATTTTTTCCGTATTTCAAACCCGTAACAATAAAACCGTGGAACGAAAAAGGTCTTCACGAAAAACTCAAAATAACAGAATTTGACGACATACTTGCAGAACTTAAAAAGGAGAAAACATATGAATAACGAAATCCCTGTTTTTTTTACGATAGACGACGGCTATGCACCGTTCCTTGCCGCAGCCCTTTATTCGGCGGTTCAAAATTGCGATAAAAACAGAAACTACCGTGCGATAGTTTTGCATCAGGGGCTGAGTCTTGAAAATACCGAAAGGCTCAAAAAACTCGAATCGGATAACTTCAAAATCGAAATCACGTCAATGGAAAACGATTTCAAAGAGCTTGACGACAGAATGAGCAACAGACTCCGCTGCGACTATTTTACACTGACGATATATTTCCGTTTGTTTATTCCCGCAATGTTTCCGCAGTATGACAAAGGGATATATATCGACAGTGATGTTATTGTAACCGAAGACCTCGCAAATCTTTTCGATACCGATATCGGAGATAATTTTATCGGTGCGTGCAACGACCTTTCGATTGCCGATGTGCCGCCTCTTGTTGCATATACCGAAAATGCGATAGGAGTCAAAAAGGAAGAATATGTCAATTCCGGAGTGCTTCTAATGAACCTTAAAAAAATGAGAGAACGCGATTTCGAAGGCCATTTTTTGAGGTTACTCAATGAATATCATTTCGATTCGATAGCTCCCGACCAGGATTATATAAACGCTATCTGCAACGGCAAAATTCATTATCTGCCGTCAAAATGGGACGCAATGCCGAACCCCGACAGACCCGAAGAAAAAGCGCCCGGAATTATTCATTACAACCTGTTTGCGAAACCGTGGTGCTACGACGGAATACAGTATTCCGATATATTCTGGGAATACGCCGAAAAGTGCGGATATATCGGGGAAATAAAACGGTATAAAGCGGAATATTCCGACGAAAAGAAAGCCGCGGATAGGTCGTGTCTCGAACTTCTTATAAAAAGAGGAATCGAAATTCCCGAAAACGGTATGACTTTTAAGAAAGCGGCGGCAAAGGGAGTAAAGATAAAGTTATGATATTCGGAGACGGAAGAGAAGAAGTAATAAGCAATATAAAAACGAACGCCGAAGCGGGAAACTTTTATGCAAAAGTCGAAACGGGAGACCCTGTTCTTTCCGCGGAAGACAGCAGGGCAATAACCGATTCGTATATAGAGAACCGCGACAGGATAGGTTTCAGACTGAAAAGCCTTGTTGCCGTTGCAATAGCGGATATCGCAACGAAGATAATAAATAAAAATACCGAGATCGTAGGGCTTGAAAAAATACCTGACAATATCGGCGGCATGATAATAACGAGCAATCATTTCAGTCCGCTCGAAAACACGGTTATTCGTTATATGCTGAAGAAAAAAGGCAGGCGAAAACTTGATATCATAAGTCAGACTTCGAATTTCGCAATGACGGGACTTGTCGGATTTCTCATGAATTATGCCGACACTATCCCCGTTTCGACAGAGCCGAGGTATCTTGCCCGAAATTTCCTTTCGGTAATAAAGGAAAAGGCAATCGTCGGCGGGGACGCTATTCTTCTTTATCCCGAACAGGAAATGTGGTTCAACTACCGAAAGCCGCGTCCGCCGAGAAACGGCGCATATTTTTACGCGGCAAAACTCGGACTTCCGATAGTGTCCTGTTTTGTCGAGATGAAAGATACAAATGAAAATGACGGGGAATCTTTCGTAAAAGTAAGGTATATACTGCATATCCTCGGGGTTCTGTATCCAGATCCCGAAAAAAGTTCGAGAGAGAACACCGAATATCTTTCCGAAACGGATTATTCGCTCAAAAAACAATGTTACGAGACCGTATACGGGAAACCTCTGACTTATGAGTTCGAACCGTCCGATATAGCGGGGTGGAAAACCGGAAATGCATAAAATACGGTATTACGAAAACTTTACCGACGATTTTGAAACGGCACCGAATCAAATATCTCTGCCCGAAGATTACCGTTGGATAAGAAAAGACGTGTTTTCCCGTTTTATTTCGGCGGTGATTTACGGTCTTGCGGTATTTTTCGGCTTTTTTTACTGTCGGTTCGGGCTTCGTCTGAAAAAGATTTACGGCAGAGAAAAATTAAATGGTTTTGACGGCAAATTTTTTATTTACGGAAACCATACGCAACCCGTAGGCGACGTTTTTCTTCCTGCGCTTGCGGCGTTCCCGAAGCGCATATATACTGTTGTCAGCACAGCAAATTACGGGATTCCCGTTATCGGAAAGATCTTACCGTATCTCGGAGCATTGCCTGTAAAAGAAACGCTGTCGGGACTTAAAGGTCTGAAATCAGCGATCTCTGTAAGGATCTCGGAGGGACACCCCGTGGTTATTTATCCTGAGGCTCATGTTTGGGAATATTATGTAGGGATACGTCCTTTCCCGTTGACTTCTTTCAAGTTGCCTGCGGCGGAAAATACTCCGACGTTTTCCTCGACCGCCGTATATCGGAAAACAAAAGTGCTAAAGCGTCCGAAAACCGAAATATATATCGACGGACCTTTTTACGGAGCAGGGGAGACTTCTAAAGAGAAAGCCGAAAGCCTGAGAGATCAGGTTTTTGAAAAGATGACCGAACGCAGTAAATTAAGCGATTATGAGTACATTCAATATATAAAAAAATGAGGAGCATTGCTCCTCATTTTTCAAATCCTGCGTAAATATGGTTTCTTAATCTCGGGTGAATATACGGCTCAAGGTTATTCCTCATGTGCTGTGCATAAACGACGGTTATTTTTTTTGTCGGGTCCATCGAAACATAAACGCCCGCCGCGCCGCTCCAGCCGAACTCTCCGACGGTACTCAGCGTTTCTCCCTTTTTCGGATCGAGAAGAGTGCGAACTCCGAAACCGTAACCGTAGCCTTTAAGTTGGGTCCAGTCGACGTCGGGAAGTTGTTTTTCGGTGAGTTGGTTTCTTCTGATCTCGTTTACCGAGTCGGGGGAAAGAATTCTCGTCCCGTCGGGACTTGTTCCCATATTAGTCAGCGTTTCCGCAAATTTCATATAGTCGTTTACCGTTGAAATAAGTCCCGCTCCCGCGCTTTCGTATTCCGTTCCGAACACATGGTCGTTTTCTATCGTCATTTCGTCGGCGTGTTTTGTCTCATCGTTATAAAAATACTGATGTGCGAACCTGTCGGCTTTCGACCAATCTCTGTAAAAACCCGATTCGGTCATTCCGAGCGGTTCGAAAATGTTTTCTTTATAGTATGCCGAAAGTTTTTTGCCTGAAACGATTTCGATTATCGCTCCCATAACGTCGTGGCAAAGACTGTAATTCCAATGCTCTCCTGGTTCGAAAAGAAGAGGCGCTTTTATTATTTCTTTTACGGTCTCGACCGTCGGACATCTTCCGTCGGTCTTCTTTTTTTCGTCTTCGATCTCTTTTTTATGTATGTCGTAATCAAATCCGCCCGTCATTGAAAGAAGATGTCTTACCGTCATCGGAACCGTCACTTCGCATATCTTTTTTTTGCCACCGACATTTTTCAGGTATGTCATTCTTCGCATTTCGGGGATAATGTCATAAGCGGGCGTTTCAAGGGTTATAAGACCCTTTTCGACAAGTTGCATCGACGCGACGGCGGTGAGTATTTTTGTGGGGGAATAGAAATTGAAAATTTCGTCGCCCTGCATTTTTTTGCCGTTTTTGACGTCTTTATAGCCTGCGCAATGTCTGTAAACTTCTTTGTGGTCTTTGTATACCGAGCAGTCAACGCCCGGCACTCCCGGGTCGACCGTTATTCTGTCGAGAAATTCTGTAAGTTCGGTGAAATCCATTATTCAGCCTCTTTTCTCTGGAGTGTTTCAAGCGCTTTGCATATTGCTATTTTCCCGCTTTCGTAGGTAAGTCCACCCTGAAAATAGACCCTGTACGGAGGTCTCATCGGAGCGTCTGCCGAAAGTTCTATCGACGCTCCCGAAACAAACGCGCCCGCCGCCATAATTACTTCGTCGGCATATCCCGGCATGGGGCAGGGTTCGGGTACGGCATAACTGTCTATCGGTGCGCCCGCCTGTATTCCTTTGCAGAAATCAATGAGTTTCTCGGGCGTTCCGAGAACGACGGTCTGGATTATATCTTCGCTATCCTCTGTCGGAAGCGGGGATACCGTATAACCCGCGTCATAAAACAGCTGAGAGGCGAGAAGGGCTGTCTTCTTTGCCTGAGCGACGGTGTGGGGTGCCATAAAGAAGCCCTGAAACATATTTCTCAACTGTGAATGAGTCGCTCCGCCCTCTTTTCCGAGACCGACGGCTGTCAGTCTGTAAGCGCATTTTTCGACAAGGTCGCGTTTTCCTGCGATATATCCGCCCGTAAGCGCAAGTCCGCCGCCCGGATTTTTAATAAGAGAGCCGCCCATAAGGTCCGCGCCGATCTCAGTCGGCTCTTTTTCGCATACGAATTCGCCGTAACAGTTGTCGACAAAAATTACGGCGTCCGAAATTTCTTTTACCGCTTTTGTAATTTCTTCGATTTTTGCAAGGGACAATGTCGGGCGCTGTGTGTAACCGCGCGAGCGTTGAATGAAAACCATTTTAACGGTCTTGTCCTCGGAAAGGACTTTTTTTATCTCGTCAAAATCGGGCGACCCGTCTTCTTTCAATTCCGTTTTCCTGTATTTGATCCCGAAATCGGCAAGAGAGCCGGGGTCTTCCGACGTTTTATATACGCCTATCGTTTCGAGCAATGTGTCGTAAGGATCGCCTGTTACCGCATACAGGGTATCTCCGGGGCGGAGAATTGCATAAAGCGCCGTTGCGATAACGTGAGTTCCCGAAATGAAATTATGCCTTACCAGAGCGTCTTCCGCGCTGAAAACTTCGGCAAATACCCTGTCAAGAGCGTCTCTTCCTCTGTCGTCGTAGCCGTAACCTGTCGTTCCGTGAAGCATCGGTTCGGAAATCTGTTCTTTCCAGAACGCACGAAGTACTTTTTCGGTGTTAAATGTCGCCGTTCGGTCGATTTTTTCAAATTTATCCGTTAATTTTTTTTCGGCGGCGGCAACCGCCGCGAATTGTTCCTTATTCAAGATAAGTTATCTCCTTATTTCATATTGACAATATTATATCAGTATTTTCGACTTTTTTCAATATGTTTGACAATAAAGTCGTATTTTGTTTCCTATTGACTTTTCCGTCTTTTTCCTGTATAATGGCAGAGAAAAAACGGAAAGGAACAATATTATGGCTGAAAAAATTAAAATCACGGCTGACAGTACCTGTGATCTCTCTGAAGAACTCGTAAAAAAATATAATATAGAAATAGTACCTCTCGGAGTTTACCTCGGCGACGAACTTTATACCGACGGCGTAAATATTACCCCTCAGCAGATATTCGATTATGTCGACAGGACGAAAGTTCTGCCGAAAACTTCCGCTGTTACTATTTACGAATATACTGAAATATTCAGAAAATACGTTGACGACGGATATACGGTAATTCACGTCAATATAAGCGCTTCGATGTCTTCGTCTTACAGCAACGCCGTCAAAGCGGCGGAGGAAGTCGGAAACGTATATGTAGTCGATTCCGCAAACCTTTCGACGGGAAGCGGACATGTCGTCCTTGAACTTGCCGATATGATAGCGGCGGGAAAAACCGCGAAAGAGGCTGTCGAGGAAATCAAAAATATTATTCCGAAGGTAAACGCAAGTTTCATTCTCGGAAATCTCGATTATATGAAAAAAGGCGGCAGATGCAGCGGCGTTGCCGTTCTCGGCGCAAACCTTCTCAAACTGAAAATTTCGATAGAAGTAAAAGACGGCGCAATGCAACCGGGTAAAAAGTACAGAGGTCCTCTTGCAAACGTCCTTAAGGAATATGCGGAAGACAGACTTTCGTCGGTCGGTATGAAGATCCGCAAAAAGAGAGTTTTCATAACTCATACCTGCATGGAAGATACCTTGCCCAATATGATAAAAGATCTGCTTCTTGAGAAAAATTATTTCGATGAAGTTCTTATAACTTCCGCAGGGTCGACGGTTCTTTCTCATTGCGGAAAAGATACTCTCGGCGTTCTTTTCATCGAAGAATAAAAAAATCGAAAAAAACTCTTGACAAATAAACGATTGTTTACTATAATATATATGGTAAACAATCGTTTACTTTTTTATACGGAGGAATTTATGAACAACACTAAAGAAAAAATACTGGAGTCGGCGCTGGAATTGTTCTCGGTTGCCGGATACGATGCGGTTTCTGTAAGCGATATTTCCGGCAAAGTCGGAATAACGAAAGGCGCGTTGTATAAGCATTACGAGAACAAGCGCGATATATTTGATTCAATAGTAAAAAGAATGACTGAAACAGACAAAAAACGTGCGAAAGAATATTCGATGCCCGAAGACTTATACGAAAATGACGCGGAAGCATACAGGCGTTCTTCGGTAGAAAAACTTTGCGAATACACGAAAGCACAGTTTGTATACTGGACGACAGACCCTTTTGCCTCGCATTTTCGCAGACTTATCTCGGTCGAAAGATATAAAGACCCCGAAATGGGAAAACTCTATACGCAGTGTTTCTCTTCGGGACCTCTTCTTTACGTCAAGGATATTTTCAGGGGCGTTTTTGAAGAAAAGAAAGAGTCTTATGCTTTTCAGCTTGCTCTTAAATTCTATTCGCCGATGTATCTTTTTTACGATATTTACGACGAAACGGAAAACAAGGACGGAGTAATCGATTCCTTTAACGGATATGTCGACAGATTTGCAAAGCAACTCGAAAAGCATCTGACGTGAAGGGAAAAAATGAAATATACAAAAAGCGAAAAATATAATGATTTAATGTCAAAAATTATGGGCCCCAATCCGATAAAACTCACGGAAGAACTTCTTCAAGACTGCAAAATTCTTCCGGGGCAAAAGGTTTGCGATCTCGGCAGCGGTATGGGGCTTACTTCCGTATTTATGGCAAAGGAATACGGTTTTACGGTCTATGCCGCCGATCTCTGGAGCGATCCTGCGGAAAATGCGGAATTTTTCAGACAGCAGGGGCTTAACGGAAACAGGATAATTCCCGTAAAAGCCGATGCGGAAAATATGCCATTTGAAAAAGAGTTCTTTGACGCTCTGGTATGCGTTGACTCATATAATTATTTCGGCAGAAACAAAGAATTTCTCGATAAAAAACTTCTGCCTTTCTTAAAAAGCGGAAGTTATATATATCTTTGCATTACCGGAATGAAAAAAGATCTTCACAGATCTCTGCCTAAAGAACTGCTTCTTTCCTGGTCGCCCGAACAACTTGACTATATCCACGATATTGATTACTGGACGGATATTGTCTCGGCATCGGACGATTCCGAAATCGTTGATATTTCCGAAATGGAGAGCAACGAGGAGGTCTGGCACGACTGGATACTTCAGGACAACGAATATGCGGTCGGCGACAGGGCGGCGATAAACGCGGGAGCGTGTAAATATCTCAATTTTATCAGAATAGTTTTAAGAAAACGATAAAAAAAGAAGACCGAAAGGTCTTCTTTTTTTTATCTGTCGGTTTTGAACATCGCAACAAAACTTACCGTCAGCAGTCCGCAGCATATCCAGACGGCTTTGTTTCCGAGATTTGGGGATAACACCGCGCCGAGCCCCGCGCCTATCGCGAAAACAAGAATTACGCCGAAATAAGTCGCGGCTTTCTGCAGTATGACTTTGTCTTTTGTTCTTATATAGGTGCAGAGGGCTTCCGTTCCGCTCCTGAGGTTTCCTATACACATCGTGCTCGCATAAGCGTGTCCGCGTATTTTATGGAAAGACTGGACCTGCAACGCACAGACAAAGGATACTGCGGCGTTTGCAAGATAATTGAGGCTTTCGGGAATAAATCCGACGGTAAAAAGAATAACGATCTCGGCAAGCAGGATTATCTGTCTCCAATGAAATTTTTCAAATTTTCCGAGTTTTACATGAACGACCTCGGCTGCCAATATCCCGAGAATGAACGCCGAAACAGGTATTAAATATTTAATGACTCCGCCTATGTTCCCGTTAAAAACAGAGGTGCTTAAAAGAACGATATTTCCCGTTTGCGCGTTTGCAAATACGTTGTCCCTGACGCAATAAGTGTAGGCGTCCTGAAATCCGCCCGAAAGAATAATAAAAAGCGCCGTACCGAATCTTTCGGCGGCCCTGTCCGCAGGAGAATTGATTTTGATTACTTTCAGAGGAGACGGATTATACATTATATCACCACGCTTGACTTTTTCATTCATATATATTATAATCTACTAAATGATATATGTAAAATCTTTATTTAATATTTATATGGAGAGAATTATGGACATCAGTTATGATTGGTACAAGGTCTTTTATTATGTCGCAAAATACGGAAATTTTTCCCATGCGGCAAAAGTTCTGATGAACAATCAGCCGAATCTTACGCGAACCGTTAAAAATCTCGAAGCGGCGCTCGGCTGTCCGTTGTTTTTAAGGACAAACAGGGGTGTTTTTCTCACGCCTGAGGGAAAAATTCTTTACGATCGGATAAAAGTCGCTGTCGAAAATATCAAAGAGGGGGAGACCCGTCTTTCGGAAAGCCGCGATATGACGAACGGCAGTGTTTTTATTGCCGCAAGCGAAGTTGCTCTCAGGTGTTTTTTATTACCCGTACTTAAACGTTACAGACAGAGATATCCCGGAATAAGGCTCAGGATAAGCAACCATTCAACTCCGCAGGCTTTGTCCGAGATAGTCGGCGGAAATGCCGATATCGCAGTTGTCACAACTCCGACTGAGACATATTCTTCGCTCGAAGAGATCAGAATAAAGCCGTTAAGAGAAGTTGCTGTCCGCTCTTCGGATCTCCGTATTCCCGAGGGGAGAAAACTTTCGCTTGCCGAGTTGGCGTCTTTCCCGATGATATCTCTCGGACACGGAACAAAATCCTATGCGTTTTATTCCGAATTTTTTGCCGAACACGGACTTAATTACAGCGCGGAAACGGAGGCGGCAACGTCCGACCAGATAATCCCGATGGTCAAAGCGGGTCTCGGAATAGGTTTTCTGCCGAAAGAAATGATTGAAGGGGAAGACGACATAAAAGAAATTCAACTTGAGGAAAAAATCCCCGAACGCTTTGTCTGTCTTATAAAAAGGCGTGAACAACCGCTTTCGGTCGCCGCGCGCGAAATGGTTCGTATGATAACCGAAAATGCTGAAAAGGGACTGCAATAACAGTCCCTTTTTTCTAAAATATCAGGTTCCATATCCCCGTCGACGTGA
>CAKSQP010000049.1 GCA_934486965.1 uncultured Eubacteriales bacterium | reverse complement strand
TGCCTGCGGTGACGTAATCGGGGTAAATACCGCAGCCGACCGCCGCCAGAAGAGCCGCCCCGATACAGCAGGTGTCGGGTTCGGTCGGGAAGAAAATTTCGCAATTGCAGACGTCGGCGGTGATTTTGCTCCAGACTTTGCTTTTCGCCGCTCCGCCTACCATTTTAAGACCTTTTATCTTCGTTCCGCAGCGCTCGAATTCTTCAAGCACGCCGCGCGTTTCGAACGCGATGCCCTCCATTAAGGCTCTTGCAAGGTCGTATTTGTCGTTCATCAGTTCAAGACCCAGAACGCAGGAATTGAAACTGTCCATATTATGAGGAAAGCCCGCGCCCGCAAAATACGGGTAGAAAAAGACGTTTTTGGCGCTGTCGCGGCGTTTTTCAGCCTCGTCGTCCATCTTCTTGAAGTCGTCTTCTCCGATTACGTTTTTCAGCCATTTAAGAGCCGAACCCGCCGAACGGAGGGACGCTATATTTCCGAAAACGCCCTTGCAGGGGTGAACGCCGGGGGCAAGAAAACTTTCGGTGAAAATGGGATTTTTCGAAACGCCGAGAACGACCCAAGTCGTCCCTGTCGACAGAAGCATATCGCCGTCTTCGACAGCCCCGCAGCCGACCGCCGCGCAATATTGGTCGTGTCCGCCGTTATAAACTTTAACAGTTGTCGGGAGCGACAGTTCCTCCGCCGCTTTTTCGGTCAGGTTTCCGATATATTCGCCCGTAAAAACGCATTTCGGCATTTTATCGCGAGAAACGCCCGCAAGACTTAAAAGTTCGTCGTCCCAGTCGCCGGTGTTGATATTGAAAAGTTGGCGCATGGCGGCGTTGCCGGGGTCTGTTACGGCGTTTCCCGTAAGACGATAGTTCATATATTCGGAAGTTGTGAGGAACATATGAGCCTTATCAAAAAGCTCTTTTTCGTGTTTCCGCATCCAGCGGAATTTCGCGATATCAAGGCTCGGATCGGGCTCCCAACCCGTTTTTTTATAGATAGCGTCGGCGCCCGCCTCGGCGGTTGCCTCTTCTATCTCCTTTACGCCGCGCCTGTCCATCCAGGTGTAGGACGCGGAAAGAGGTTTGTAGTTTTCGTCCACGGGAAGAGTGCTTCCGCCCTGAGTCGAAAGGGAAAGGGCAACGATATCTTTTTTGTCGCCGTCAAAATGCGAAAGAGCCTCTCTTGTCGCAAAGATCGCGGCTTCGTACCAATCTTCGGCACGCTGTTCGACTTTTCCGTCGGGAAGGGTTATAAGGGAATATTCCTTATAGCCTTTGCCGATAATATTCCCCTTTTCGTCCGTCAGTATAACCTTTGTGCCGGTGGTGCCGACATCTATACCGATAAGATACATAAATTTCTCCTTAAAGTTCTTTAAGAGCCGCGTCGAGAGCGTTGATTATTACGTCGAGGACCTCTTCGGACGCGGTTACGGGCGGCTTTAAGAGGATTGCCGGAGGACAGTTGACTTTATAAAGTTGAGCCGAAGTGTCGATGCAGTGCTCGTTTATTATTTTCGCGCATTTTGCGGCTGTCGGAACGTCGTGGAAGTGGATAGCGGCAAGAAGTCCCTGTCCTTCGACCTTGCTTATTACCGACGAATATTTATCGCCGAGTTTACGCAGCGACTGTTCGAAATAATCCGAAAGGCGCGCGATATTTTCGGTATTTGCCTGAGAAAATGTCATTGTGATAAGGTATGCGAGCGACGCAAGTTCTTCCTGACCGTTGGTGACAAGAGCTCCGAACTGATTGAGGATATCCATTTCGGCGGTAGTAAGAATCTTGCTTGCAGGATATTCGCCGCCCGGAAATCCCTTTCCGACGATTACGAAATCGGGTTCTATCTCATAAAGATGATAGAGGTACATTCCGGGATACCACATACAGGACTGAATTTCGTCGTCCATTGTCGGGGTATCGTATTCTTTACAAATCTTGTACGCTTCTTGTACATATTCTTTTGTAAGACGGATTCCGCCGTAGTTCATAAGAATAAGTTCGTGGATATAACCTGCGGTCTTGTAGTTGCCCTCGTTATATTTCTTCATTTTCGCTTTGAAGTCTTCGATATCGTTGAGCATAACGGGAACTACTTTATAAATGCCCGCCTCTTCGATCTTCTTATAGTAGTCGGGCCAGAGGTTTCTCAAAGTCTGGGCAAAAACGGAGGTTCCGTGGTAGTTTGCCTCAATTCCGCCGTCGACGTCGCCGTTTACCAAAAATACGGGGGTCTTGCCCTCATATTTTGCTTTTTCGAAACTCCCGTCAAGACG
The DNA here is from genome assembly GCA_934486965.1 of uncultured Eubacteriales bacterium. Classification (GTDB taxonomy): domain Bacteria; phylum Bacillota; class Clostridia; order Oscillospirales; family UBA644; genus Geddesella. The sequence continues at coordinate 7,984 of CAKSQP010000049.1, read as the reverse complement.
GTAGAAACGGGCAAGCATCATTTTCATGCCCGCTTCGCAGGCAACGCTTCCGGTTTCAAGGTTTATAACTCTGTTTATTACCTTGGGTTCGGTGGACGCGAGAACCTTTTCGAGACCTGCTTTGTCGTCTTTTTCAAGGCAGTTTGCGGTCCTTATCATTTCTCTTTCGACAAGACGGGTGACATATCCTCTCGTGTTGTTGTGAGTAGGATTGAGAATTCCGAGTTTATGGGCGTTTTCGATAAGTCTGTAACCGCCGAAACGGTGGCCGAACGGAACGTGATAGTGTTCGCTCTTGCCGATAAGGTAAAGTCTGCCGTCTTCGCCGAGACGGGTACAGCCGAAACCCGTTACGGGAGCGGACGCCTTATGGAACGCCTTTTTGAAAGCGTTGGTTGCCGCACCGTCGTTATCGTTTTCGAAAGCGTCGGTTATCTTCGTTCCCGTCATTCTCGAAAACTCGATATTCTTTTTCTGCATTTCTTCGGGGTAGAAATCCACTTTTTCGTATGCAAGGGCTTCCGCCTCTTCTTTTGTCATAACTCCGAAAGCAACGTTGCCTTTTACAACGCTGTCGATGTATTCTTTGCCGAGAAGGTCGGCAAGAGAGAGATTAGGTGAATTGAATTTCATAAATATCCGATCCTTTCTTATAATTCGACTACGGGAACACCGATAAGTTTTCCGAAGAATTTGAGCATATCGACGTTTCCGTCATATATCATAAAGCTGTGGTGCGTCGCTCCGTTTTCGCTGAGGCTCTTCAAGAAAGCCTTTGCGCCCTTTTCGGGACGTATCCAGCCGCGCATCTGATTTTCGAGTCTGTCCTGCGGAACGGAAAGCACTTCGACAGGCGAAACTCCGAGTTTGAAACCCTCTTCGTCTCTGTAAATATTCGCATAGACCGCTTTGCCGCCCTTGAAACGTCCGTAGGCTGCAACGGTGTCTTTTGCGGGTTCGCCGAAATCGAACGGCATATTGTAAAGTTTCGGTTTGACGTCGGAAACTCCGAGATTCATTTCGCCCATGTGGCTGATAAACAGGTTGTCGTTTTTCCAGTCGGGGCAGAAAATTTCGATAAAGGAAGTGTCGGGGAAAGTTTTGAGGAACGCGCCGACGAAAGCCGCGGTAAGAGCATCTCCCTCGCCCGCATAGCCTATTCCTCTCTGCATTGCCTTACACGCTTCGATAAAGGGCATTGAATCCATATAGCCCTCGCGTATCTTGAGGAAGTTTACGGAAAATGCGGAAAGGTTGTGTTTTGCAATCCATTTTCTTGTTGCAAGGCAGGATTTGATGTTTGCAACGTAATTTTCTTCGTTTATCTCTTCGCCGAGTTCGAAATGTTCCTTGTCGTATGCTTTTTCGGAAGCAATTTCGCCCTCGGTTACGCTGTCAATAAGGGAGACTATCTCTTTGTCGTCTGCTGTGACAAGTTCAACGCCGAAATTCTTTCTGAGTTCGTCTTTTGTTACCAAAAAGTCGCCCATACCCTTGAAACTGTCGCCGATAACGCCGACCGCCGAACCTTTGAGGCTCGTTGCGGCAACTGCGGTGCGGACAAGTTTCGCAGTCTCTTTTACGACGTCGCTTTCGTCGCAGTGTCCGACGGCAATCGCATAAGGTTTCTTATTTCTGCGCAAAAGGTTGCACATATCCATAACGCCGTGGATACCGTGGTTATAGTCTATCTCGTCGATATGTACGTCAAAGCCGAAATCAAAAGTCTCGGTCGTATCCATAACGACTATCGGAAGTTTGGTTTTCGCGAGGGGCGCCGCACTTTCGAGAGAGGGAGAATAAGCCATGTGCAAAGTGACGATACAGTCAACGCCGTCTCTTTCGAATTTCGCGATATTTTCGGAAAATTCGCTTTCAATGCGGCAGAAAGGCGCCGCGTCGACTTTGAAGCCCTCGTTTTCGAGTTTCGCGGTCATTTTTTTGAGGAAAACTTCAAGACGGGGGCGGAGTTGGGGGATAGAATCGTCGTAAAGTTTGATGTAAAGGGGCAGAAGCCCGATCTTTATGTCTTTCATTTATTTTATCCTTTCGTCTAAATCTTGATTTTATAGAGGTTTGCGCCGTTTGTGCAGAGAATTTTCTTGACGTCTTCTTTCGAAAGTCCCAGCGTTTCGGAGCATTTCTTAAATGCAAGCAGTTCTTCGTACATGAAGTTCGAGATGTTTTCTTCGTCGCTTTCTATCATGTGGTAGTCGTTTGAAACGTCGCCGTAAAGTCCTCTCGGAATTACGTTGTAGTAAGTTCCGTTTTTGGTGATACGGTACATTCTCATTTTGGTTATCGGCAGGTCGGAGCCGAACATGACTCTGTCGGTGCCGACGGCTTCGATACATTTTTCCATTGCGAGGGAAAGGGTGTTTGCGGTGAAGTCGAACATCATGTTTTTCGTATGTTTAAGTGTTTCGAAAGCGTCGCCGATATCTTCGGGAGAATACGCTCTTCCGATGTGCGCGACGACAAGTTTGACGTTCGGATATTTTTCTTCTATCTCCATGAGTTGTGCGATATTTACGGGATCCTTGAGTCTTCCGGGGCGCGCGATATGGAGCATTATTATCCAGCCGTGCTTATTCGCGACTTCGAGATGTTCCTTCGGCAAAAAGTCGAAAATTCTTATCTCGTCGGCGGGGATATACGGCGCGCAGTTCGAAAGATACGGTTTGAGCCCCAGAAATCCTTTTGTCGCGATCTCTTCTTCGAGATATTCCGGTGTCATTCTGTATTCCGTACAGAGAAGACCGGGAAGTCCCGTCTTATCCATACATTCTTTTGTGTAGACGTTTGTTTTGTAGACATTTGCGGTAGGTTCGCCCATAAGGACCGGATAAACGGTCTTGTCGGGGAACATATCCTTATAGGTCTGCAAAAGGTCGTCGATATAACATTCGTCGGCGACGAGTTTTACCCAGTCGACACAGCCCTCGATATGGGCATAGTCGAAAAATTCCTTCTTCCAGACGTGGGTATGAACGTCTACCATCGTGTCGGGAAGAAAATCTTTTAATTTTTCTTCGTAGACCTTAACGTCGTAAGGTGTTTTTTCAAATCCGAACATAATTATCCTCCGCGTAAAACCGCCGCCCGCCCTTTCGGGCGGCACGACGGTTTCAGATTATTTTATTTCTATTACTTTGCCCTCTTTATTCGATTGAAGAGCGGCGGTATGAAGTTTATGGGAAAGAACCGTTTCTTCGGGAGTAAAGCAGCCGAATTCGGGTTTCTTACCCTCGATCTCCATAAGGAACGACGCCCACATCTGCAAAATCGAATCGGTAAAGCCGAATTCGAAAATGCCGCCGGTTATCGTCTTGAACAAGGGCTTATAGCCGACGTTTATACGGCACCAAGCCTGTTCCTTGCCCCAACTGTCGGTATAGACAAACCCGTTCGGGTCGTTTGAATTGAATTTCGCGGACGCTTCAAGTCCGTAAACTTCAAGATACCATTCGTTGGTCGAACCCGGAGAGATTCTCTTCATTTCGTAAGTTACGGGGAAGACGGAGCCGTCTTTATCTTCGGTATCGCAGACAAGCGTTGCGTTATCCCAGGTAAGGCACGGAACTCTTCCGCCCTTTCCGTCGGGTCTTTCGGTTATGAGGTTCGAAAGTTTCGCATATACGTTCTTCGGGGTCCAGCCCATTCTGAAAGGAACGTGTTCGGCGTGTATGCCGAGGTCGCCCATGCAGCCGTATTCGCCGTTTATTTCAATCATTCTCTTCCAGTTGATCGGCTTTTCGGGGTCCATATCGCTGCAATGCTTAAAGCCCGAACGGACTTCGATAATTTTTCCGAACTTGCCGTCTTTTATCCAGCGGATAAGTTCCTGACAGGCGGGGTAATACGGAAATTCGCTCGCACAGCGGACTATAGCCTCGGGGTGATTTTTGCAGGCTTCGAGAATTTCGGCGTTGGCTTCTGCATCGATACCGAAAGGCTTTTCGCCGAGAAGATGTTTTCCCGCATTTATGATGTCGGAATAGACTTTTCCGTGAAGATTGTGCGGCAGAGCGCAGTATATCGCGTCGATATCTTCTTTATTCAAAAGTTCGTGATAATCGGTAACGCAGTATTTTACCGTGTCGAAATTGTCGGTAAACCATTTTGTCGCGGCTTCGTTCATATCGCATACGCCTATAATTTCGGGGCGCGCGATATCTTCGGTAAGGTGGCACCAGCGGGACGCGGCGCTCGCAAATTCCTTACCCATAAGCCCGCAGCCGATTATTCCGAATCTGACTTTCTTGCTCATAGTTGTTCCTCCGGATATATAATTTTATTATTACATATACATTATAACTTTCAGCCGTCTAAAAGTCAATGGCGATTTATGAAGAATTTGCAAAAATATATTGATTTATCCCGCAAAAAATGATAAAATAAAGAGACGAAACAAAATCAAAAGGAGCATGAAAAATGGACATAAAAGACCTTCGCGACAGATCGCGTTATCTCGGCACGCCGATGCAACTTTACGGAGTCGAAAAATACATTTCCGCAGACGGACCGTCCGCAGGGAACGCCTATTTCAGAGTAAGAACGGGCGGCGGACTTGAATACACCGTTTCCGAGGGAACGGCGCTTGACATTTCGTCCCTTACATACAGGGGGGTGCCGATAAACTACCTTTCGAAAAACGGACAGGTCTCCCCCGCGCTTCACCACCCGACAAACAGCGAATTCCTGCACACTTTCAACGCGGGAATGCTCTATACCTGCGGACTTACGTCGACAGGCGACGAATGTGAGGAGGGCGGGATAATCCAGCCCGTTCACGGACGTTTTCACTCCATTCCCGCAAGCGAATGTTCGGGCAAAACCGACTATAAAACCATTGATGTTACGGGGAAAATAAGAGAAGCCGAACTTTGGGGACACTGCCTTGAAGTTTCGAGAAACATTTCTTCTCCCGTAGGCGGAAACACCGTCACTCTGACCGACGAAATAACGAACTGCACCGACAAGGATATGGAATTCACCGTTGTTTACCATATCAATTTCGGCTATCCGTTCCTCTCCCCCGACCTTGAAATGACGGTCGATAAAAAAGCGAATGTATTCGCACGGACCGACGAGGCGAAAAAGGGCTTTGACAAACGCTATGATTTCACCCTTCCCGTCGACGGAAAGGAAGAAGAACTTTTCTTCCACGAGGGGCTTGAAGAAGTCGTTCTCGAAAATAAACCTCTCGGTATAGGCGCAAAAGTCAAATGGACGAAAGACAACCTGCCCGTCATGATAGAATGGAAAAGCATGAAGAGCGGAGAATATGTTCTCGGAATTGAGCCGTCAAACAACTACGTTCTCGGCAGGACCGAAGAAAGAAAGAACGGAACGCTGAAAAAAATCGGTGCGTTCGAGACGCTCCGTTTCTCCGTAACTCTCGAATTTTACGATATACGTTAAATTCAGACATTTTTGATATTTTTATTGCGTTATTAAGCCTAAAACAGATACGGTAAAGTAAATTACTTTCACTATATCTGTTTTAACTTATTTAATAGCAAATTTTTCTCATTTTTCATTGAAATTACCGAAAATTTCAATTCAGAACGAAATATGACAACTTTTAGGCATTTATTGACAAAATCGGGGAAACAATATATAATGTACGGGAGAATATCTTTTTAAGAGGTTTAAGATGAAAAAATACGATTATCTTATAGTCGGAAGCGGTCTTTTCGGAGCGACTTTTGCAAATCTCGCGACCGAAAAAGGCAAAAAATGTCTCGTCATTGAAAAAAGAGAGGCAGTCGGCGGAAATATCCGTACCGAGAAAACCGAAGATATTGTTGTCCACCTTTACGGAGCGCACATCTTCCACACTTCCGATAAAAAAGTATGGGATCATATAAATAAATTTGCAGAATTCAATAATTTCGTAAATTCCCCCGTCGCAAATTACAAGGGCGAAATTTACAATATGCCTTTCAATATGAACACTTTTGCGAAGATGTTCGGCGTCGCAATGCCCGACGAAGCAAAGAAAATAATCGACGAACAGCGCAAAGAAATAACGAAAACGCCCGAAAATCTCGAAGAACAGGCGATAAGCCTTGTGGGGCGCGAAATTTACACAAAACTTATTAAAGGATACACCGAAAAACAGTGGGGCAGAGACTGTACGGAACTTCCTCCGTTCATAATCAAAAGACTGCCCGTAAGATATACTTACGACAACAACTATTTTAACGACAGATATCAGGGGATTCCGGTCGGCGGCTATACGCAGATAATCGAAAAAATGCTTGAAAACTGCGATGTTGTCCTGAATACCGACTTCCTTGAAAACAAAGAAAAATACCTTGATATGGCGGAAAAATGCGTATACACAGGACCTATCGACGCATATTTCGGCTATTCTCTCGGCGAACTTTCCTACCGTTCGCTCCGCTTTGAAACCGAAGTTCTCGACAAAGAAAATTATCAGGGCGTCGCGGTAATGAACTTCAACGAAAGAGAAATTCCCTACACCAGAATTATCGAACATAAGCATTTCGAGTTCGGAAAGCAGGAAAAGACCGTAATAACAAGGGAATATCCGCAGGACTGGAACAGAAATTTAGAGCCGTATTATCCCGTAAACGACGAAAAGAACAACGCTCTTTACGCCGAATATCAAAAACTTGCCGAAAAAGAAAAGAACGTTTTCTTCGGCGGAAGACTTGCACAGTATAAATATTACGATATGGACAAATGTATCGCCTCGGCGCTTGCATTTGCGGAAAGCGAGCTGTAAAAATGGGAGAAGTAAAGATTTCGGCGATAATGCCCGTTTACAATGTCGAAAAATTCGTCGGGAAATGCATAGAAAGCCTGCAAAAACAGACTTTTTCCGATTTTGAACTCATCGCGGTCGACGACGGAAGTCCCGACAGAAGCGGGGAAATTTGCGAAGAATACGCCGCAAAAGACCCCCGAATAAAGGTCATTCATCAGAAAAACGCGGGCGCTCCCGCCGCAAGAAACGCCGCAATAGAGATAGCGCGCGGAAAATATCTTTATTTTATGGATTCCGACGACTGGGCGGAAGAAACCATGTTTGAAGATATGTACGCCGCCGCGGAGGCAAACAACGCTCAACTCGTCGTTGCGGGCTTTTATATCGACACTTACTATTCCGATACCGAATATTATTCGCAGGAGCAGACCTGTCCGTCGCAGATTTTTTCGTCTCAGGAGGAATTCCGCCGCAACGCGTATAAACTTTTCGACAGAAATCTGCTTTACACCCCGTGGAACAAACTCTTTTCGCACGAATATATAAAGGAAAAAGGTATCCGTTTCAGAAACGTGTTCTGGGACGATTTTCCCTTTAACCTTGACGTTATAAGGGACGTTGAAAGAGTTGTTCTTCTCGAAAATAAGTACTACCACTTCATGCGCGCCCGTGCCGAAAGCGAAACGGCGAAATACAGAAGCGATATGTATGCAAAACGCGAAGAGGAACACGGCTGGATGACAGGGCTTTACGACTACTGGAACCTTTCGGACGAAAAAAGCAACGAAATGGTCCAGCGCCGCTATATCGAAAGAGTCATCGGCTGTGTTGAAAACGTCACGAACCCCGCCTGCACCCTTTCCGCAAAGGAAAAGAAAGCGGAAATAAAGAAGATCATTTCGAGCGACAGGGTAAGAAAAGCGATAAAAGAGGCAAAACCCCATTCAACAATGATGAAAATGATGCTCGTTCCGATAAAATGGAAGAATACGACCCTCACCTATTGGGAGGGCAGTTTCATCTCGAAAGTCAAGAAAAAGAACACCAAAATGTTCGCAAAACTCAAAGCAAACAGATAGAAAATGACCGCGGACAAAAATCCGCGGTTTATTTATAACGGAATTTAGAAAATGGAAAACAATACAAAGCAGTACAGAAGAACGCTCAAGGATTACAGCGTGGCGGTCATATTTTTTATGTTTCTTGACATAATCGACATGCTGCAGTCTTACACGAACGGAGAAT
>CAKSQP010000048.1 GCA_934486965.1 uncultured Eubacteriales bacterium | reverse complement strand
TATGACCGTTTATATCGTTGTTTTCGACAGGGCGGCGTATAAGATAAGCGAGGAACTGTTTTCCGATATCGCCGAATACATAGACGACAATTATGTCGACGAAAATACCGAACGTTTCCGCGGAGAAAGATCTGTTGTCCTGTCCGAACTTTCGGTATTTGAAAAACCGACCCCAAAGGCAAAGCCCGTCAATATCGGCGAAGACCTCGGCTCGAAACTGAAGCAACTTGACGAAAGTTTTTCGCAAATGCTTCTGCGGAAAATAGACGAAAAGGGTCTTGACGATGTTCAGGTGTATAAAAGAGCAAATATCGACCGCAAACTGTTTTCGAAGATCCGCAGCGATATTCGTTATAGACCGAGCAAACCGACGGTGATAGCCTTTGCCGTCTCTCTGGAACTTTCCCTCGAAGAAACGGAGGATATGCTTAAAAAAGCAGGGTTTGCCCTTTCTCACAGCAATAAATTCGATATTATAATCGAATATTTTATAAGTAAAGGCAATTATAATATATTTGAGATCAACGAAGCCTTGTTCGCTTTTGACCAGAGTCTGCTCGGTACATGATATTTGTCGCATGACAGGCGACCGAACCTCTCCTTTTATGATGTATAATGCATACATCAAACGAAAGAGAGGTTTTTTATTATGAAAAACAAAAACGGAATTACAGAACTCGTATTTATTCTTGACAGAAGCGGTTCGATGTCGGGACTTGAAGCCGATACCGTGGGCGGTTTCAATTCAATGATCGAAAAACAGAGAAATCAGGAGGGCGAATGTTATGTTTCGACAGTCCTTTTCGATAATGAAAGCGAGGTCATTTATGACCGTGTAAAACTCGGAGATATCAGGAAAATGACCGAAAAGGATTACACCGTCCGCGGCTGTACCGCTCTTATCGACGCTGTCGGCGGTGCCGTCCGGCATATCGGCAATATCCATAAGTATGCCCGCCCCGAAGATGTTCCGGAAAATACCGTGTTTATAATCACGACCGACGGACAGGAGAATGCGAGCCATCGATATACAAGTGAGCAGGTCAAAAAAATGATCAAACGGCATAAAGAAGAAGACGGCTGGGAATTTTTGTTTATCGGAGCGAATATCGACGCCGTCGAAACGGCGGCACGCTACGGTATCGATAGGGAACGGGCGGTAAATTACAATGCGGATCCCAAAGGCACCCGCGTTTTGTACGACACCGTGGCAAGGGCTGTTTGCAGCATCAGGACCCGAACCCCTTTGCATGCCGATTGGAGTGAAGATATCGACGCCGATTTTCGCGGCCGCAGGAAAAAGACCGATAAATAAACTACCGCAAACGAATATTTCCCTTAAATCCCTCATAGGCTTTAGTAAAAAGCCGTGGGGGATTTTCAGATGAAAAAAAGACGAGCCGAACCCGTATACGAAGACAAAGAAATGAAAGAGCGCATTTTAACGCTCGCGGCGTTCGTTATAAAAAGCGGTTCGACGGTAAGGCGCGCCGCGGAAGTCTACGGCGTTTCGAAAAGTACCGTACATAAAGACCTTTCGCAGCGGCTCGAAACGGTCGACCCCGTTTTATATGAAAAAGTTCGCAAGGTCCTTGATAAAAACAAGGCGGAGCGGCATATAAGGGGCGGACTTGCCACCCGCAGGAAGTATCTCGGCGGCGAAAAGGGGGACGGCGCGGCAGAAAGATGAGGCTGTCGGTCTGCGGCGGCGTGGAAAAGCGGGGACTGTCGGGTCTGCGGCGGTGCAATGCGTTTTCGGCAACAGTCGGGCGCGCTTCAGGGCGGAATCGGAAAATCTCGGAGAAGCGCCGATGTCGGTCGGGAACAGTCGGGTGGTGTCCTCTTTCCCGAGCCTTCCACCTCTTCCTCCTTGTTGCGGGCGGGCGGTGCCGTGGTTCGCGGTCTTTTACTGCGTTCCCCCCCCATTCGGCGGGGCGCTGTGCTTTACTATGTTCTGCCCCCCCCATTTGGCAGGGGTTGTGCCTTTTCTGTGTTCTGCCCCCCCTTGTTGATGGCGGGCGTGGGGCGGAAGAAGTCAAATGTGACAAAAAAACAAATTATCCCGTCGGGGGGTTTACAAATCGCGGGTTCTTTGATATACTACCCGAAGAAACGAATCTTTAATTCGGCACAGAGATGCCGGCAAGGTTGGAATTTCGGAGAAGTGCGGCTGCACTTATAATACGATATTTTTACGATCTTGTCAGGCGGCAGGATCTTTTTTTTATGCAAAAAAGGAGGACAATATGGCTGAAGAAGTTCTTTTGATCGACGGTCAGGCGGTAAGCCGCACGATAAGACGTCTTGCGCATGAGATAACCGAGAAGAACGGAGATCTTTCGTCGGTCGTGCTTGTCGGAATTCTGAGAAGAGGCGCGACGATGGCGAAAATGCTGTCGGAGGAGATCGAAAAGATCGAGGGCGTTAAAGTCCCCGTCGAATTCCTCGATATAACGTTCTACCGCGACGACCTCGAAAAGAAAAGCGAAATGCCGAAAGTCGAAAAAAGACCGTTTTCGACCGACATAAACGGAAAATGCGTCATAATAACCGACGACGTCATCTTTACGGGCAGAACCGTAAGAGCGGCTATCGACGCCGTGATGGATACGGGCAGACCGAGCAGGATACAACTTGCGGTTTTGGTCGACAGAGGTCACAGGGAACTTCCGATAAGACCCGATTACGTCGGGAAAAACGTCCCGACCTCCCTTGAAGAAAAGATAACGGTCTGTTTCGAAGAGTATGACGGAGAGCAAAAAGTCGTTCTTTCAAAAAAGTAATAAGGTTTTTCAAAAACTTTATATATAAAAATACGGAGGGAAACAAATGAAACTTATCTACAACGTAAAAGACAAGCCGAAATTCGGAAGACTTGTCGTATTCGCAATCCAGCAGATGCTCGCGATCCTCGCGGCTACAATCGCAGTTCCCGCAATAGTCGGAAACGGAATGACCGCGGCGGCGGCAATGTTCGGCGCAGGCGTCGGAACTATCGTATATCTTCTTTTCACAAAATTCAGAAGCCCTGTGTTCCTCGGCTCGTCCTTCGCTTTCATCGGTTCAATGTCGGCGTCGTTCGGCGGAGCGCTTTCGATGCAGGCAGGATATGCGGGACTTATAATCGGCGCGATATTCGCAGGACTTGTTTATGTCGTTATCGCTCTTATCGTTAAATTCGCAGGCGTAAAATGGATCGACAAACTTATGCCCCCCGTTGTTATAGGACCTACCGTTGCTATCATCGGTCTTTCTCTTGCGGGAAACGCTATCGGCGACGCAATGACAAACGGAAGCGAAGTAACTTCGCCCTATGTTTCCCTTATCTGTGCGCTCGTAACATTCTTCGTAGTCGTCCTTTGCTCGACCTACGGAAAGAAAATGGTTAAACTCATACCCTTTATCCTCGGTATCCTCGCGGGATACGCAACCGCTCTTATCTTCACCGTTATCGGAAATGCGGCGGGCATCGACGCTCTTAAAGTTATCGACTTTGCACCGTTTGCCGCAATGGTCGACGGCGGCGTAGGCCTCCACACCTTCTTCGCTCTCCCCGAATTCACCTTTGTCACCGCCCTTGAAGGACTCAAGGATATCGACGGAACATTCATCGCAACCGTCGCGGTCGCTTATATTCCGGTCGCGTTCGTTGTCTTCGCGGAACACATCGCGGACCACAAGAACCTCTCCTCTGTCATCGAACATGAACTTCTTGAAGATCCCGGTCTTCACAGAACTCTTCTCGGCGACGGCGTAGGCTCTATCGCTGGCGCTCTCTTCGGAGGCTGTCCGAACACTACATACGGCGAATCGGTCGCCTGCGTTGCGATCACCGGAAACGCTTCCGTCTCGACGATATTCGCGGCGGCGATCGGAACAATGATAGCGTCCTTCTTCTCTCCGCTCGTAGCTTTCATCGACTCCATTCCCTCCTGCGTAATGGGCGGCGTCTGCATAACCCTCTACGGATTTATCGCAGTCAGCGGTCTTAAGATGATACAGAAAGTCGATCTTGAAGAAAATCACAACCTCTTCGTAGTATCCGCAATTCTTATCGCGGGTATCGGCGGACTTACCGTGACTTTCGGAAAAGTGACCCTTACTTCCATCGCCTGCGCGCTTATCCTCGGTATTGTAACGAACCTCGCACTCGGCGGCAGGAAAAAGAGCAAATAATCAAAATACGGAAAAAAAGCCCGTCTGCATTGCAGACGGGCTGTTCGTTTATTTTGTTCCTTTGAGCAGCGGCGAAAGTTTCTTATATATAAGCATACAAAGGAAAACGTTTATCAGCCCTTTTATAAGAGTAAAGGGCAGGTTGAAAATAAGGAGCGCCTGCCAGAGGTTCGAGACCGACGGCAAAATCGCCTTATACATTCCCATTATCGCGTCCATCGGAATAGTCAGGGCGTATATCGGGTAAATTATATAATAGTTTGAAAGCACGCTTGCTCCCGCCATAACGGCGCTTCCCGAAAGGGAACCTATGAGAGCGGCTTTTTTTGTTTTTCTCTTTTTATAGACTATTGACGCGGGAACGACGAAAAGACAGCCGAGAATGAAGTTTGAGAGTTCGCCTATGCCCATCGTGGTCGTAAACATCACGTTTATCAGGTTTTTGACAAGACAGACGACCGCGCCCGAAACGGGACCCAAAGCAAAGCCCGTGAGCAATGCCGGAAGTTCGGAAAAGTCGAATTTCAGAAACGAGGGGACGAACGGCACCGAGAAACTCAAAAACATAAGTACCGTCGACACTGCCGCCATTATTGCGGTGACAGCGATTTTTCTTGCGCGTGAATTTTTCATTAAAGCCTCCTTTGGGGCAAAAAAAATGCCCCGAAAGCATCGGGGAAAACGATAAAACGCCGCTTCTTTCATCCGGACTTTTGACAAAGCAGATTCTGCTTTGCTTAACCGTCGGTGAGGGAATTCCACCCTCTCGGCTCCCGTAGGAGTTCGCGGACTGTGTGACCTTTCGGTCAAACCGCCGGTCGGGACTTACACCCTACCCCGAAGCGTATTGTATTTTTGTGCCGTAAGTATATCACCGATTTTTTTGTTTGTCAAGCGAAAGGCGAGATTTTACAAAAAGTTCACAGACAACCCCTTGACTTGGAGTCAACTCCATGTTGTAATATGAAGATATGAAAGGAAGGCGAAAGATATGACAATTGCTGAAGTTTCGGAAAAATACGGCATATCTCCGGACACTTTGAGATATTATGAAAAAGAGGGGCTTTTGCCGCCCGTAAAGAGAACGGCAGGAGGAATAAGGGATTACGGAGAGAGTGACTGCGGCTGGGTCGAATTTATAAAATGTATGCGTTCGGCAGGGCTTCCCGTCGAAGTTCTGGCGGAATATGTGAACCTGTTTATGCAGGGAGACCACACCGCCGAGAAGAGAAAAGGACTTCTTATCGAACAGCGTGAGAAGATAAGAGAGAAGATAGAGGAACTCAAAGCCGTCGAAAAGCGGCTCGACTATAAAATTTCGAATTACGATAAGATAATTTCCCGTTACGAGGCGGCTCTTCGCGAGTCGGTCGAACAGGTGGAAGTAAAATAGAAAATGTCGGAAAACGGGATTGTCGTCCGCTTTTCTCCGACTTAATATAAAAATCCTTAAAGAAAGTTTGTGATAATATGTACGCTCTTTTGATCAACGGAAGTCCCCACGCCTCAGGCTGTACCTATACGGCGCTTGCCGAGGTCGCAAAAGCACTTGAAGAAGACGGAATAGAAACCGAAATTCTGCATATCGGCAACAAAAATATAAGGGGTTGTATTGCCTGCGGTTCGTGTATGAAAACGGGAAAATGCGTGTTCGACGATTTGGTAAACGAGACCGCTCCGAAATTCGAAAAGGCGGACGCCGTAATTGTCGGTTCGCCCGTTTACTACGCCGCTCCAGCAGGAACTCTGATTTCCTTTCTCGACAGGCTTTTTTACAGCACCTCCGCCGTTGACAAAAGAATGAAAGTCGGGGCGTCGGTGGTAAGTTGCCGCCGCGGCGGAAACAGTTCGACTTTCGACGTGCTGAATAAATATTTCACGATTTCGAATATGCCCGTCGCCGCAAGCCAATATTGGAACATGGTCTACGGAACGAACGCCGAAGAGGTCAAAAAAGACCTTGAGGGCTTGCAGACCATGCGGACGCTCGGACACAACGTCGCGTTTCTTGTCAAGAGTATTGCCGCCGAAAAGGAGAAAAACGGTCTTCCCGATACGGAAAAGCATATTTTCACGAATTTTCACCACTGAATATAAAGGAAAAAAATGAAAAAGATAATTGCGATTTTACTTAGTTTAATTCTTTTCTGCGGGCTTGTCGCCTGCGGAAGTAATAATACCGATACAAAAACTCCCGATTCGGGAACTCAGACCGAAAAACCCGACAACACCGTGCAGGCTCCCGACAACGACGACGATAAAGACCCCGTGACGGACGGAAAAACGCTCGTTGTTTACTTCTCGGCGTCGGGAAGCACCGAAAAAGTCGCGAAAACCATTGCGACCGCCGCAGGCGCCGACATTTTCGAAATTGTTCCGACCGAAGAATACACTTCCGCGGACCTTAATTGGACCGATAAAGACAGCAGAGTATGCCGCGAGCATGACGACGAATCTCTTCGCGATATTTCTCTTGTTACGACGACCGTTCCGAATTGGGAAAACTACGACACCGTTCTTATCGGATATCCTATCTGGTGGGGAATTGCCGCATGGCCTGTCAACAATTTCGTAAAATCAAACGATTTTTCGGGTAAAACCGTAATTCCGTTCTGCACTTCGGCAAGTTCGGGAATAGGAAATTCGGGTAAACTTCTTGCCGATATGGCGGGCACGGGAACATGGAAAGACGGAGAGCGGTTCTCTTCCGGTGCTTCCGACAGCACCGTGACCGAATGGGTCTCGACCCTCGGACTCGGCAAATAAAATGAAAAAGAAAGTAATTTCAGCCGTCCTCTGCGCTCTGCTGTTATTCCTTTCGGCTTGCTCGTCCGCACCCTCCGAAACGGGCGGAAATACAGTCCCTCCGACCGCCGCCGCAAAACTTCCGAACGTGACGGAGGGAAAAGAAACCTACCGCGGTTTTACCGTCGACAACATTCTTCATTCGGAAGAATACGGCGATATTCATTATAACGTTTATATCCCCGAAAATTATGACGGAAGCGAGGCTTACGCTCTGTATTTTACTCTTCCCGGCTATGAGGGATTGTATTTTCAGGGCGTTGCTCAAAACCTGAAGTCCGAAAACTTCGGGTTTGAAGCGCAGAAATATAACGGTAAAATGATAATTGTCGCTCTGCAACTTTCCGATTGGGGCGAGTTTTCCGCAAATCAGACGATAACGCTTGTCGAATTCTTCCTCGATAACTATAATATCGACCGCAATAAGGTCTTTGCAAACGGATATTCGGGCGGCGGAGAAACGATGTCGATAGCGGTTGGCAAACGCCCCGATCTTTTCACCGCATATCTTCAGGTCGCGTCGAAATGGGACGGAGACTTTGAGTCAGTTGCAAAAGCCCGTCTTCCCGTCTATCTCGCTATCGGGGAAAACGACGAATATTACGGCTCTTCTCCGACAAGACAGGCGTATGAAACTTTGCGTTCGCTTTATGAAAAGCAGGGGCTTACTTCCGCCGAGACAGACGAAATTCTGGTGCTTGACATAAAGAGCCATGATTGGTTCACATCGCGAAACGCTCCGAGCGAACACGGCGGCGGAGGTCTTTTCGCCGAAGACCCCGAAATAATGGGTTGGTTATTTGGGCAGAGCAAAAACTCTGCATGATATAAAGGAAAGGAAAGATAAAAATGAAAAAAGTTACGGCAGGCAGGGACAGCCTCGGAGAATTTGCCCCGAAATTTGCAGAACTTAACGACGATGTTCTCTTCGGAGAAGTCTGGAGCAGAGAAAGCGAACTTTCGCTCCGCGACCGCTCTCTCGTGACGGTCGTTTCCCTTATGGCTCAGGGACTTACCGATTCTTCCTTTGCGTTTCATCTGCAATCGGCAAAGAATAACGGAATAACCCGCGGCGAAATCGCCGAAATAATAACTCACGCCGCGTTTTATGTCGGCTGGCCCAAGGCATGGGCGGCTTTCCGCATGGCAAAGGACGTCTGGGCGGAGGACGGCAACGCAGACCCGAAAATCGCACATCAGAATTCGATGATATTCCCGATAGGCGCTCCGAACGACGGCTTTGCGAAATATTTTATCGGACAGAGTTATCTTGCCCCCGTTTCCACCTCGCAGGTCGGAATTTTCAACGTCACTTTCGAGCCGCGCTGCCGAAATAACTGGCATATCCACGAAGCCGAAGAGGGCGGCGGACAAATTCTTATCTGCGTTGCGGGCAGAGGATATTATCAGGAATGGGGACAAGAACCCGTCGAACTTCACCCCGGCGACGTCGTAAATATCGCTTCCGGCGTAAAGCATTGGCACGGAGCGGCTCCCGACAGTTGGTTCTCGCATCTCGCGGTCGAAGTTCCGGGCAAAAACGGACGCAGTGTCTGGTGCGAACCCGTAACCGACGAAGAATATAACAAATTAAAGTAAAGGAAGTAATATCATGAGAAAAAATTTCGGAGAAAAAACATGGCTCTACCCGTTGCCCGTTCTTATTGTAGGCAGTTATGACGAAAACGGAAAAGCGGACGCGATGAACGCCGCATGGGGCGGAATTTACGACGCAAATCAGGTTATCCTGTGCCTGAGTGCGGGACACAAAACAACAAAGAACATTAAAGCAAAAGGAGCTTTTACGGTAAGCTTCGCAACCGCCGATACGGTTGTTGCCTGCGATTATGTCGGAATTACCACCGCCAACACGACTTCCGATAAAATGGAAAAAGCGGGATTTCATACCGTAAAATCGGAATTTGTCGACGCTCCGATTATCGAAGAACTGCCGATGACCCTTGAATGTAAACTCGTAAAAATCGGAGAAGACGGCCATATAATCGGCGAAGTCGTAAACGTAAGCGCCGACGAAAAAATTCTCGGAGACGACGGACTTGTCTCTGCGGAAAAACTCGGGGCGATAACTTTTGACCCCGTTCACAACACCTATCTCAGACTCGGAGAAAAAGTCGGAAACGCCTTTTCCGACGGAAAAAAATTAAAATAAGAGGCGAATATTATGGATTTCGTAACATTAAATAACGGAGTAAAGATGCCGCAGGAGGGCTTCGGCGTTTTTCAGGTCCCCGATAAGGAAGTCTGCAAACAGGCGGTCATCGACGCCGTTTCTTCGGGCTACCGCCTTATCGACACCGCCGCGGCTTATATGAACGAAGAGGCTGTCGGCGAAGCGATAAAGGAATGCGGGGTCGACCGCAAAGACCTGTTTATAACGACGAAACTCTGGGTTCAGGATTCCTCCTGCGACAAAGCAAAGAAAGCCTTTGAAATGTCCCTTAAAAAATTGGGGCTCGACTATCTCGACCTTTATCTTATCCACCAGCCGATGGGTGACTATACGGGCGCATGGAGAGCGATGGAAGAACTTTACAAAGAGGGCGTCATCAGGGCTATAGGCGTATGCAATTTCTATCCCCATGTTCTTGCCGACTTCTGCGAAACCGCAGAAATTATCCCTGCGGTAAATCAGGTTGAACTTCACCCGTTCTTCGGGCAGGAAAACGCTCTTAAAACGATGAAAGAATACGGTGTCACTCCCGAAGCGTGGGGACCTTTTGCCGAGGGAAAGCACGGGATATTCACTCACCCCGTTCTTACCGAGATCGGTAAGAAATACGGAAAGAGCGCCGCTCAGGTAGCGCTTCGCTGGAACGTCCAAAGGGGTGTTGTCGTAATCCCGAAATCGGTCCATAAAAACCGTATGGAGCAGAATATCGATATCTGGGATTTTTCGCTTACGGCAGACGATATGGCGGAAATTTCAAAACTCGATATCGGGCACAGCGAAATCGTCGACCATTTCAACCCCGAATTTGTCAAAATGCTTCATAAACTCAAAGTTCACGAATAAAAAAGCGGGCTGTAAAATTTTTACAGCCTGCTTTTTTTATTTCAATGAGGAACAGGTAAAAGGTTCGGAAGAAACGAACCGTGATAAAAACGGTTCTGCTGTTTTTCCCCTAAGGCGCACAGAGTAATTCCCCCTCCCCCTAAGGCGCACAGGGAGATTTCCCCACCCTAAGGCGCACGGGGAGATTTCCCCACCCTAAGGTGCACAGGGTGATTCCCCCTCCTCCTAAGGCGCACAGAGTAATTCCCCCTCCCCCTAAGGCGCACAGGGAGATTTCCCCACCC
>CAKSQP010000047.1 GCA_934486965.1 uncultured Eubacteriales bacterium | reverse complement strand
GGCTATTTTGCGACCTGTCGGTTTGACGGAACGGTCATAGATATTTCGGTCGAAGTGTCGGTTTCCCGTCCGCTTCTTGTCGACGGAGTACCCTCGGACGGGGTTCTTCTTGACGGAGGATATCACAGAGTGCACTGCAGTATCGGAAAGAATTGTCCCAAGTCGTAATTTTATGTGAATTTTGTTGACAATCACCGCAACTGATGATATTATTATTTATAGAATATTACGGGATATAAGGACAGGTATTCCGTCCGTTCTTATATCCCGCTCGAACCGAAAAACGGAGGGATAAAAAATGTTAGCGGCGACTGTAAACACTATCGAATTCGGAAAACTCGGAATAGGACCTTTAGAAATCAACAGGGTTGCTTTTTCGATTTTCGGAATGGATATATACTGGTATGCCATAATCATAACGACGGGAATACTTCTGGCTATTCTTTTCGCGTCGTCTCAGGCAAGATACGCGGGACTAAAAAAAGACAATGTTCTTGATATTGCGCTTATAGGTATCCCGACGTCGGTTGTCGGAGCCAGACTGTTTTTCGTTCTTTTTACGCTTTCGAATTATGACAACTTCTGGGAAATATTCGACATAAGAGACGGCGGACTTGCGATTTACGGCGCGGTTATCATCGCATTTCTCGACGGCTTCATATATTGCCGTTGCAAAAAAATCAGCGTCTTTGCGCTTTTTGACATCGGAGCGCTCGGTTTCCTTATCGGACAAAGCGTCGGCCGTTGGGGCAATTTTATGAACGCTGAAGTTTACGGCAGGGAAACGGACGGGCTTTTCGGAATGACGATAAACGGAAACGGCCCTTTCCACCCGACTTTCCTTTACGAATCTGTCTGGAATCTTGTCGGATTCCTCCTGCTTTTCCTCTATTTCAAAAAATTCAGAAAACATAACGGAGAAGTTTCGTCCCTTTATTTCTTCTGGTACGGGCTCGGCAGATTTTTCCTTGAAGGTATGAGGGTCGAGGAATACATACTCAAACTCGGAGATATAAATATCGACCAATGGATAGCGGCGTTTTTCTGCGTTGCGGGACTTGTGATTTTTGTTTTTGCAAGGCTCGGTAAATTCGCAAAATCAGATATTCGGATAATTAACGAAGACGAAGATGAATACGAAGATGATGAGGAGGACGATGAATGAGCGCCGAGATCCTTGACGGAAAAAAACTTGCGGCAACTATCCGCAAAGAGATAAAAGCGGAAACCGAAAAACTGACGGCAAAGGGCGTTCGTCCCGGACTTGCGGTCGTTCTCGTCGGGGAAGACCCCGCGTCAAAAGTATATGTCCGCAACAAAAAACTCGCCTGCGAAGAAGTCGGCTTTCTTTCCGAGGAATACGATCTTCCCGCAAGCACTTCCGAAGAAGAACTTCTGGAACTCATCGGCAGGTTGAACGTCAAAAAAGAAATTCACGGAATTCTTGTTCAGGCACCGCTTCCCGAACATATAGATTTCAAAAAAGTGACCGAAACGATTTCTCCGCTTAAAGACGTCGACGCGTTTCACCCGTTCAACGTCGGAAAAATCATGATAGGCGATTTCGATTTTTTACCCTGCACCCCCGCGGGAGTAATGGAACTTATAAAACTTACGGGTATTGACCTTACGGGTAAAAACTGCGTGGTTGTAGGCAGAAGCAATATAGTCGGAAAACCTCAGTCCATGCTTCTTCTGAAAGAGAATGCGACCGTAACGATATGCCATTCGAAAACCGAAAATCTTGCCGCGTTTACGTCAAAGGCAGACGTTCTGGTCGTCGCTGTGGGACGTGCGGAGATGATCAAAGGGAACATGATAAAACCCGGAGCCGTCGTTATCGACGTCGGAATGAACAGAAACGCCGAAGGACGTCTTGTCGGCGACGTTGCCTTCAACGAAGCCTCGGAGATAGCGTCATATATAACCCCCGTGCCGGGCGGCGTCGGTCCGATGACTATTACCATGCTGTTGAAAAATACTCTCAAAGCCGCTGAATTAGCGACGGAACAGCAGTCGGAATAATTTGAAAATTGTCAAAAATTAGCCATTATTTAAGTATTGATTTTCAACCTGCGTTATGTTATAATACCATATAATATATTTGGGAACCGTTATGATCAAACACAGATGTATTGTCGTCGGCGGAGGCGCTTCGGGCGCTTTCTTCGCGGCTGTTTCAGGAAAAACCGATACCGTGATCGTTGAAAAAAACGGAAATATCGGCAAAAAACTCGGCATCACGGGAAAAGGCCGTTGCAACGTCACAAATAATACAGACTTGCAGGGACTTATAAAAAACGTAAGGACAAACTCCGGTTTTCTTTACAGTGCGTTTTCCGCTTTTACGTCCGACGATACGATATCCTTTTTCGAGGAACTCGGCGTTCCGCTGAAGACCGAAAGAGGGAACAGGGTATTTCCCGTAAGCGACAAGGCGTCAGACATCGTTTCGGCGCTGTCTTCTAAGATCAAAAGAAACGGTATTCCGATAATAAGATCCAAAGTTGTCGGCGTAAGTAAAAACGACGGAGTCTTTTCCGTCAGACTTTCGGACGGCGAAACTCTTTATTCCGAAAATCTGCTTATTTCAACAGGCGGGCTTTCTTATCCGAAAACAGGTTCGGACGGCGACGGATACAAATTCGCCGAAAGTTTCGGACATACTGTCGTAAGACCGACCGCGTCGCTCGTTCCGCTGGTTATTGCCGAAAAGGACCTCTGTATCTCACTTCAGGGGCTGTCGTTGAAAAATACGGGATTGAAAATCGAAAGATCGGGCAAAACCGTTTACGATGACTTCGGGGAAATGATTTTTACTCATTTCGGAGTTTCGGGTCCCATGATCTTAAGCGGTTCGGCTTATTCCGAAAAAGGGGACAGGCTTATTCTTGACCTGAAACCCGCGCTTGACGAAAAGCAACTTGACAAACGCATACTTTCCGATTTCGGTAAATATATAAACAAAAACTTCGCAAATTCTCTTTCTGATCTTCTTCCGTCAAAGATGATACCCGTTATCGTCGGGCTTTCCGGAATCTCTCCGTACAAAAAAGTAAACGAGATAACGTCGGAGGAGAGGAAAACGCTCGTTCACCTCATTAAAAACCTGACTTTCACGGTTGAAGAACGGCGTCCCGTCTCCGAAGCGATAATTACGTCGGGCGGAGTTTCAGTAAAAGAAATAAATCCGAAAACCATGATGTCGAAAATTGTCGACGGACTTTATTTTTCCGGAGAAATTATCGATGTCGACGCCTACACCGGCGGTTTCAATCTTCAGATAGCTTTTTCGACCGCATACCTTGCGGCTCGCGATATATTCGATTAAACGGAGCGATTAACATTTTGAAAAGGGTAAACATTGCAATCGACGGACCGTCGGGTGCAGGAAAAAGCAGTCTTGCAAAAAACATAGCAAAGCACTTCGGCTATATATACGTCGATACGGGCGCTCTTTACAGAGGTATCGGATACTTTATGCTCTCTGCGGGGATAGACCCTGCGGATACCGGCAAAGTAAAAGATAAACTTCGCGAGATCGAACTGTCTTTCAGGCACATAGACGGCGTACAGCACGTTTTCGTAAACGGCAGCGACGTTACCGACAAAATAAGGACCAAGGAAGTTTCAATGGCGGCGTCGACCGTTTCGGCAATACCCGAAGTGAGAAATTTCCTTCTCGACTGCCAGAGAAATATCGCTTCCGAATACGATATCGTCATGGACGGCAGAGACGTAGGCACCGTTATCTTACCGAACGCCGACGTTAAAATTTTTCTTACGGCGTCCGCCGAAGACAGAGCATTAAGACGTCACGAAGAACAGATAGCGTCGGGTATGGCTTCCGACTATGCGGAAACGCTTCGTCTTATAGAGCAGAGAGACCGTCAGGACAGCACAAGAGCCGCGGCACCGTTAAAAAAAGCCGAAGACGCGATAACTCTTGATAATTCCGGTTTCAGACAGGAAGACACTCTGAACGCCGCAATGAAGATTATTTCCGAAAAATTAGGTGGATAAAAAATGGTATACCGTCTTGCAAGGGCATTTTTCAGGTTTTATTTCAAGGTCTTCAACAGGACCCGTTTCAAGGGTCTTGAGAACGTAGTGACCGACGGACCGCTGATCGTTTATGCAAATCACTTTTCCGACTGCGACGTATTTTTAATAAGCGCGGCGTTTGACCGCGTTATCCGGTTTATGGCAAAAAAGAGCCTTTTTGAAACGCCTGTTGTAAGAAAAGCGGTAAAAGCATATCAGGCATTTCCGGTCGATCGCGACGGCAACGACCTTGCGGCGATAAAAACGGCGTTTAAGATACTTAAAAGCGGCGGAGTCCTCGGAATTTTCCCCGAAGGTACGCGAATAAGGAACGGCAAGGTCTCCGACCCCAAAGGCGGGTTTGCGATGATCGCATATAAAACAAAGACCACAGTCCAGCCCGTTCATTTGAAATACAAAAGAAAATTCCTGCTTTTCAACAGCATTGACGTTATAGTCGGCAAACCGATAAAATGGGACGAACTCGGGGTTACAGACGCAACTTCCGAAGATTATGTAAAGGTCAGCAGAGATCTGATGGAAAAGGTTTACAGCCTTGAATAAACCGATAATCAGAACAACGGAGCAGATAGGTTTCTGTTTCGGAGTAAAAAGGACCGTTGAGGCTCTTTACAAAGAACTTGAAAAAGATCCGTCGCCGATATATACTTTCGGCGAAATAGTACATAATCCCGACGTTAACAACACTCTTCGCAAGCGCAATGTCTTTATTGAAGAAGATATAAGCAAAATTCCCAAGGGTTCGCGGGTTTTCATCAGAACTCACGGATTGCCGAAAGCTACCGTTGATATTCTCAAAAATTCGGGACTTACGGTTTTCGATATGACCTGTCCGAGAGTTCGGCTCATACATAATATCGTTTCTTCACATTCGTCGGTTATCGTCGTCGGGGACAAAAATCACCCCGAAGTCGAAGGTATACGCGGCCACTGTCCCGAAGAATGTTTTATAGTCAAAACAGAGGAAGAACTCGACGCGGTCCTTAAAAATCTTGACAAACCGACGGTTATGGTCTCTCAAACGACGTTCAATAAAAAAGTGTTTGACAAACTTGCCGCAAAAGCCGCGAAAAACCCGTATATTACGGTTAAAGATACTGTCTGCGACGCTACGTCCGTAAGACAGAAGCAAGTCGAGGACCTTGCGAAAGAGAGCGATTTTTTCGTTGTTATCGGCGGAAAAAACAGTTCCAACACAAACAAGCTATATGAGATCGCCTCGCAGTACTGCAAGACGGTTAAAATAGAACGAAAAGAAGATATGCCAGCACTTTTCAATTATAAAAAAATAGGATTGTCAAGCGGTGCTTCAACGCCTGCGGAAACAATCGAGGAGGTTATTAACTATATGGCAAACGAAAACGAAAAGATACTCGATGTAGTATCGGAAAATACCGCAAGTGAGGAGGACTTCGATTTCGCACAGGCCCTTGAGGAGTCGTTGATGTTTATACATAACGGACAGCGTGTAAGCGGAACAGTCAGTGCTATAAACGGCACCGAGGTACAGGTTGATCTCGGCGGCAAGCATTCCGGCTTTATTCCCGCAGAAGAATTTGACAACGACGAAAACCCCGTCAAAGTCGGAGACACTGTTGAAGCGATCGTCGTTAAAGTAAACGATGCCGAAGGCACGGCGCTTCTTTCCAAGAAAAAGATCGACGCGGCAAAGAGTTTTGAAAAACTTCAGGCTGCTATGGACAATAAAGAAGTCCTTACCGGAAAAGTCAGAGAGGCTGTCAAAGGCGGACTTATCGTCAACTATTCCGGAATCCGCGTATTTATCCCTGCGTCCCATGTTTCTCTCAGAAGAAATGCAGAACTCGACAAATACGTCGGCGAAGAAGTCAGATTTGAAATCATATCGACGACCGACGGCAAACGCCGCAAGATAGTCGGCTCTATGAAAGAAGTTCTTCTTGCAGAAAAAGAGAAACTCGCAGAAGAACTCTGGAGCAATATTGAAATCGGCAAAGAATATGAAGGAACTGTTGTTTCGACCACATCTTTTGGTGCATTCGTCAATATCGGCGGCGCTGACGGTCTTCTTCATGTTACCGATATAGCATGGACAAGAGTAAAGAACGTTACCGATTACGTCAAAGTCGGCGACAAAGTTAAAGTCAAGATCAAGAGTTACGATCCCGAAGCGAAGAAAATCTCCCTTACGATGAAGAACGACGACGAGAACCCCTGGGAACTCATCAAAAAGTACAACGAGGGCGATGTCATCACCGTTAAAGTTCTCAAAATCATGCCTTACGGCGCATTCGTAAGCGTAATTCCGGGTATCGACGGTCTTATCCACATTTCTCAACTTTCGAACAAGAGAGTTGCAAATGTCGCAGACGTAATTTCCGTCGGAGACGAAGTTGAAGCAAAAATTACCGAGATCGACTACGATAACAAGAAAGTTTCTCTTTCGATAAGAGCGCTTCTCCCCGAAGAGCCCGTTGTTGAAGAAACAGCCGAAGAAGAGGAAAAAATTTCAGCAGAAGACATTCCCGAAGGCGTTTCGGTCGAAACCGCAGAATAATTTCCCTAAAACAAAAGGCTCCGATGAAATTTCATCGGGGCTTTTTTTCAAAACCGATTGCATTTTTCGGTCCGATGATGTATAATATATTTGAGGTGTATAATTATGTCTGAACAGAGCGTAACACTCCGATCCGTAATCGAAGAACTAAACCTTAAGGTCGTTCATCTGCCCGAAAAAGCGGGGGAACTCGGAGAAAATGTAATAATCAAAAATCCGGGGGTAAACCGCCCGGGGCTTCCGCTTATCGGATATTTTGACCATTTTGAGGAAACAAGAATTCAGATAATCGGAATAACCGAATACACCTATCTTCAGAATTTCTCCTCCGACGAGATATATAAGAAGATTTCAAATGTTTTTGTCACGGGAATTCCGGCGCTCATCATAGCAAACGACGAAAAACTCAGACCTCTTCCCGAAATGATAAAAGCCGCAACCGATTTCAACGTGCCTCTGCTGTCGTCTTCGGAATCGACCTGCACCGTCATGCATTCTCTCATAGGGTCTTTAAGCGTAAGTCTTGCACCGAGACTTACTCTGCACGGAGTTCTGGTCGAAGTCTACGGCGAGGGCGTTCTTCTTCTCGGAGACAGCGGAATAGGGAAGAGCGAGACCGCGATCGAACTTATCAAAAGAGGACACAGACTTGTTGCGGACGACGCCGTTGAAATAAAAAAGGTTTCAAATAAAACGCTTGTCGGAAGTGCTCCCGAACTCATAAGATATCTTATTGAACTCCGCGGTATCGGAATTGTCGACGTCAGACGTATTTTCGGTATGGGTTCCGTAAAAGATACGGAAAATATAAATCTCGTCGTAAAACTTGAGCCGTGGAATGAGAAAAAATCTTACGACAGGCTCGGAATGGACGACGAATACTACGAAATTCTCGGAAATAAAAGTCCGTGTATCACCGTCCCGATAAAACCCGGAAGAAACCTTGCTGTCATTATCGAAGTCGCGGCGATGAACAACAAACAACGCAAACTCGGTTACAATGCCGCAAAAGAACTTGACAGAAAACTTCTTGACAGGATAAATCATGAATAATTTTATATCTTTTTTACATGAAAACCGTATAGAATTTTCGCAAAACGAACCTCTTACAAAACATTCTACGTTCAGAATAGGGAAGACCGTTTCTGTTGCCGTTTTTCCGGATACGACCGATAAAATAGTTTCCGTAATCGGCTTTCTGAAAAATAACGGCGCAAAATTCACCGTTCTCGGTAAGGGCTCGAACGTTCTTTTCCCCGACCGTGATATCGAATATCCGATAATCTTTACCGAAAAGGCGGCGGAAATAAAGAGAACAGGCGAGAACACAATTTCAGCCGAAGCAGGGGCAACGCTTTCCAGAGTCGCGGCTTTCGGTATAACGCAGGGGCTCGGCGGTTTTGAGTTTGCGAGCGGAATACCGGGAACTGTCGGGGGCGCGGTCGTAATGAATGCGGGGGCGTACGGGAAAAACATTTCCGACGTTCTTGTAAGAACCGAATATGTCGGTGCAGACGGAGTTATCCGCTCTATAAACAACGCAGAACATCTTTTCGGTTACAGAAAAAGCGTTTTCACCGCAGAAGACGTCGTTTTATGTTCCGAATTTCTGTTTGAAAATAAACCTGTTGAGGAAATCACCGCGGAGATATCGGCACTTTCCGAAAAAAGGAGAACCACACAGCCCCTCGAATATCCGAGCGCGGGAAGCGTTTTCAAACGTCCCGAGGGATATTTTGTCGGTAAAATGGTAGACGAATGCGGACTTAAAGGCTTCACTGTCGGCGGCGCGCAGGTAAGCATTAAGCATTCCGGATTTATTGTAAATATCGGCGGGGCGACGTCCGAAGACGTAAAAAAACTTGTTTTAACGGTTCAGGAAAAAGTATACGAAAAATTCGGAGTGAAACTCGAAAGAGAAATCCGATATATTGATTAGGAGAAAAAATGTCGTATTCTCTCGATCTGAAAAGTTCGTTTTTTGATAAAAAACAGAAAAAATGTTGTCTTCGGGCGACCGTTGCGGGTATTCTCGCATTTCTGCCGACAGAAAACGGCAATATTAAAATAACTTCCGAATACCCCGACCTGCTATCTTACTTTAACCGTCTTTTCTCTGAATTTACCTATAAAACGCCGGATATCGTAAAAAACGGGAAACTTTATTTTTCGGAACTGAAACGGGAAGTCGTCTCGGAAATACTCGGCAATACGGGGCTGAAATCTTTTCTCTGCGAATTTGATTCCGACTGCTGTATTTCCGCGTTCCTAAGAGGGATTTTCCTTGCCGACGGCGCCGTTTCCTCACCCGAAAGGGAATACAGGCTGGAAATCCGCACTTATACCGACGTAAATGCAGATCTTTTGCTTAAAATTCTGTTTTCAAAAAACATTGTTTTCAAAAAGTCGCAAAGACACGGAAAAATAATAGTCTATACGCGCTCTGCGGACGTTATAAAGGATTTTCTCGCAGAGATAGGCGCTGTCGACTTTATGTTCGACTATGCGAACGCCGCGATCGAAAAACAACTCAGAAACAATATAAACCGACATTCAAACTGCGATAACGCGAATATCGACAGAGTTCTCGACGCCGCGGAATCGTCAATAAAAAACATAAAATACCTTGAAGACACAGGTCTTCTCGCATTGCAAAGCGACGAGGTCCGGACCGTCGCAAGACTGCGAAAAGAGTTTGACACCGACACTCTTGAACAACTCGGCAGCAGATGTGAGCCGCCGATGTCCAAAACAAAGGTCTTCAGAATTATAAAAAAGCTGTCCGAAATCGCGAATCAAAAGGAAGGAAACAAATAATGGCATTCGTTCATCTCCATGTTCATACCGAATACAGTCTGCTTGACGGAATGTGTAAAATAAAGAAAATGATGCCCCTGCTAAAGGAAATGGGACAAACCGCCTGTGCCATGACCGACCACGGCAATATGTACGGCACGATAGACTTTTATAAAGCCGCTAAAAAAGAGGGAATAAAACCGATTATCGGCTGTGAAGTTTACACTGCGGCAAGAACCCGTTTCGATAAGGAAAGGGAATACGACGCTTCAAGCGGACACCTTGTGCTTCTCTGCAAAAATATGGACGGATACCGCAATCTTATCGAGATGGTCTCTTTTGCAAACATGGAGGGCTTTTATTACAAACCGAGAGTCGATATGGAACTTCTCCGCAAATATCACGAGAACCTTATCTGCCTTTCTGCTTGTCTCGCGGGCGACGTTCCTCAAAAACTGCTTGCCGACGATTACGAGGGCGCTAAAAGAGTAGCCCTTGAATATCTCGACATTTTCGGCGAAGGAAACTACTATCTTGAGATTCAGGACCACGGCCTTGAAGAGCAGAAAAAGGTAAACGAAGGTTTACTTCGTCTTTCAAAGGAAACGGGAATTCCGCTTGTTGCAACGAACGACGCCCATTATATGAGAAAATCCGACGCAAAGGCCCAGAGAGTTCTTGTCTGCGTTCAGATTCAGAAGACGATAGACGAAGAAAACGGAATGGGCTTTTCGACCGATGAATTTTACCTCAAATCGGAAGACGAAATGCGCAGTATCTTCGAATATGTTCCCGAGGCTATCGATAATACCGCAAAGATAGCGGAGCAGTGCAATATCTGTTTCCCTGAAATAGACGACTCGAAAAACAGAGTTTACTTCCTGCCTTATTTCAAATGGACGGACGGACTTCCGCACTTCGATTATATGAAGAAAATAGTCTACGACGGATTTGATAAGCGTTATCCGAAAGAAAAGCAG
>CAKSQP010000046.1 GCA_934486965.1 uncultured Eubacteriales bacterium | reverse complement strand
GAAAAGAAGAGTTGCAATAGCGGGAATTATGGCAATGCAGCCGGATATTCTTATCCTCGACGAACCCACCGCAGGGCTTGACCCGAGAGGAAGAGCGGAAATCCTCGAAAGAATAAAGGAATATCACGATACGCAGAACAAGGCGGTCCTGCTTGTTTCCCATAATATGGAGGACGTTGCGAATAACGCAAATAAAATTCTTGTCTTAAATCACGGTAAGATAGATATGTACGGAGAGACAGACGAGGTATTTTCTCATGCCGCGCATCTTTCCGAAATAGGACTCGATATTCCTCAGATCACAAAGATATTTCTCAATATAAGGAACAGGGGATATAACGTTTCGCCGTCTGTTTATTCGGTTGAAAAGGCGTGCGAAGAGATCGTAAGGCTACGTACGGAGGCAACTTTTGATTAAAGATATTACACTGGGACAATATTTCCCGGGAAATTCGGTTCTGCACCGTCTTGACCCGAGAATGAAAATAGTTCTCGTGATACTCTATATCGTCGTGCTTTTTTTGCCGTCGACGGTGGCAGGGTATCTGCTGACGATAGTTTCGACCGTCGTTCTGATGATAATTTCGGATATCCCGTTCAAGATGTATCTTCGGGGACTGAAGCCGATTTTTGTCATCGCGTGTTTTACCGTCATTCTGAATCTTTTTTACACAAAAGGCGACGTCCTTTTTTCGTTCTGGATACTGACGGTCACAAAACAGGGGATAGTCAACGCCGTTTTTATGCTCACAAGGATAATGATGCTTGTCATCTCGACTTCAATGCTTACTTATACGACGTCTCCGATAGTTCTGACAAACGCTCTCGAAAGGTTGCTGTCGCCTCTTAAACTGATAAAAGTTCCCGTTCACGATTTTGCGATGATAATGACTATCGCGCTCCGTTTTATCCCGACGCTCCTTGAAGAAACGGATAAAATAATGTCTGCCCAGAAAGCAAGAGGAGCGGATTTCGAAACGGGAGGACTTATTCAGAGAGCAAAGGCGCTCGTTCCTATCCTTATCCCGCTTTTCAGATCCGCAATGAGCCACGCGATGGAACTTGCGACCGCTATGGAGTGCAGGTGCTATACCGGCGACGACAAAAAACGGACGCATCTTGTAAAGTTTCAACTCCGACCCGCCGATTTTGCGGCGCTCGGTATCGTTGTTTCTCTTATTGCGGCGGCTGTCCTGCTTAACGGAGTAAAAATATTCGGAGTGTGACGGTATGCAGAATTACCTGATATATATTTCCTACAACGGAAAGAATTACGCAGGATATCAGTTGCAGAAAAACGCAAATACTGTCGGTGCGGAGATAAAAAAGGCTCTTATTTCTCTTTTCGGTGAAGTTTCCGAACTTCACGGCTGCAGCAGGACGGACAGCGGAGTTCATGCAAAGGAATTTGCGGTTTCTTTCAAAACGGAAAAAGTTATGGAAGAAAATGCCGTTGTCAGAGCGCTCAATGCAAAACTTCCGTCGGATATCGCGGTCGGTCGTTGCGAATATGTCCCCGATTCTTTTCACGCAAGATACAGCGTAAAAAAGAAAGAATACCGCTATTTTATATATACGGGAAAAACAAGAGACCCGTTTCTTTCGGATTTTTCCTATTCTGTCGGCAGACCTCTCGATATTGAAAAAATGAATAAAGCCGCGGAATATCTTGTCGGAAAACACGATTTCACTTCATTTAAGGCGGCTGGCGGAAAAACGGAAGACTGCACGAGAACGATATACTCGGCGCAGTTTGAAAAAAAAGGCGACATCTCCGTTTTCTCGGTTACGGGAGACGGCTTTCTCTATAAAATGGTAAGGCTTATTGTCGGAACGCTGATAGATGTCTCCGACGGGAAAATTGACGCCGAAGATATTCCCCGAATACTTTCATCAAAAAAACAGACTCCCGGCTTTGCCGCACCTCCGCAGGGGTTGTTTTTATACAGGGTGTATTATGAAGACTGAAACTTTGAAACAAATATCGGTTGCCAGAAAAATAATACTTTGTACCGTGATCGTTTATATCGTTATCTTCTTTGCTCTCAACGCGTCGAAGATTTCGGCGGATAACGTTATGCGCCTGTTTTACGATTTCGATTGCGTCGTAAAAAACCGACAGGCGGAAGAGTTTGTCGAATTCGAAGAATCGGACGACAATTCCTTTTATTCGTTCAAAAACGGACTTGTGACCCTTACAAGCACGGGAGTTTCGGTATATAATGAAAAAGGATACAAGATCTCGGAGTTCCCCGCAAATTATACCGATTCCGTAATAAAAACGGCGGGGGACAACATATTTATTTTTACGAGGGGCGGTTCTTCCGTGACCCGTACTAACAGTTTCGATACCGAACTCTCAAAAGATATCGGAAACAAGATAATCAACCTTTCCGCAGATAAAAGAGGGTATGTTTCCGTAATATCCGACGCTTACGGTTATAAAGGAAGGCTTACCGTTTACAACAAAGCGCTCGAAGAACTTTATTACTGGGATATTTCGTCGTTTTATCCGATGTATACCGAGTTTGTCTCTTCGAATACCGTTGCCGTGGTTTCTCTTTCCCCCGATAAGGAGTCCTGCGATACCGTAGTCACTTTCGTGAATTATACGACAGGTGAGGAAATTGCGTCATATACCGCCGAAGACGTCGTTCCCTACGACGTATATAAGCGCGGCGACGGGAAAACGGATATCTTCACAAGCGGCGGTCTTTATGAACTTACTCTTGACAAATTCGAAAAAATCATAGATAATGTATGCGTCGATATGTCCCACTACGCCGTGAGCGACTCTTATTTTGCCGCCGCGGAATATTCGGATAAATCCGCAAATTCTTCTCTTGTCAGAGTCTATGATAAGAACGGAAACGAACTTTTTTCCGAAAACATCGAAAATATGAGGGCGCTTGAATGTAATTCCGAATATGTTTTTGCTTCTTCGGGAAAAACCGTTTATGTTTTTGACAATACGGGTAATATTATTTTTGAAAGAGAAGAAGAGTTTTATATTCAAAATATAGTAGCAGTCGACGGCGGCGCTTACCTTATCGGTAGCGACAGTGCCGTCAGGATAAATGTATAAATCTGAAAGGACCGTCGCAGTATGGATATTGCCGTTTCAACAGGTATTGATATTTTTCTTATAGCAGTTTTTATTATAGCGGTAGCGGTTTCCGTTAAAAAAGGACTTGTAAAATCTCTGATAGGCCTTGTCGGAAACTTTATCGCCGCGGTCGCCGCTCTTGTTTTTTCGGCGCCTTTGGGTTCATATATCAGCACGACGTTCCTTTTTTCGCCGATGAGACAGTGGATGATAAATATGCTTTCCCCGACGGCGCAGGGAACCACAGCCTCGATATCAAGCCTTAATTTCGACGAACTGTTCTCCGATATGCCAAAATTTTTCTCGGATATAATCTCGTCGCTGAACTTAAATTCCGCAGACCTTGCGGAAAAATATAATGCGCTGAAAGTCAACGGTGCGGAAGAGGCAAAATCCGCAATAATCGACGTTATGGTCACTCCCATGGCGGAACTCTGCGGAAGGATCATCGCGTTTATAGTGATATTCCTGCTTGCGATCATCGCGATAAGAATAATCGTATGGTTGCTTGACTTTATCGTTGAACTGCCCGTTCTCCGTCAGTTGAACAAGATAGGCGGAGCGGTCATCGGGGCGCTGAACGGGGTCCTTATAGTCTGTCTTCTCGCGGGAATAATAAGCGCGTCTCTCGGATATGTGCTTCGCGACAGGACTGCGGCGGAAATCGAAAATATAGAACAGAGTACAATAGTCTGCAAAACGGTCAACTCCGTCAATCCCGTAAAAAAAATCTTTGACGGCTGGAAATAATTCCGCGGAGGAAACCGTATGATTTTTACCGTACCGAACGTCCTTTCCGTAATCAGGATATTGCTCGTCGCGGTTTTCTGTATCGTATATT
The DNA here is from genome assembly GCA_934486965.1 of uncultured Eubacteriales bacterium. Lineage (GTDB taxonomy): Bacteria > Bacillota > Clostridia > Oscillospirales > UBA644 > Geddesella. Next base: position 6,448 of record CAKSQP010000046.1, on the reverse strand, counting down.
TCCGACCGGAAATGTTGGCGGTCGCGCTTGTCGTCCTTCTTCTTTCGGGACTTACCGACCTGCTTGACGGATATATTGCCCGGAAATTCAATCAGATATCAGATCTCGGAAAGATACTCGACCCGATCGCGGACAAACTCTTCCAGTTTTCGACGGTAGTCTGTTTTGTCGTCAGCGGTGCGGTTCCTTTCTGGGCTGTCGCCGTAATATTTATAAAAGAAACGGTTATGCTTGTCGGGGCTTTGATATATTGTAACAAATGCACCGTCGTTATACCCGCAAGATGGTACGGAAAACTTGCTTCCTCCCTCTATTTTGTGAGTTTTCTTACCGTATTCTTTTTCCAACTCAGAGAAAACGGTCTCAAAGTTTCAACTCTCGCGCATACCGTTATTGATTCGGTGTTCGCGGTTACAGTCGCGGTCTCTCTTGCGGTGACCGTAAGTTATATAATACTCGCCTGCAGGACCTACTTCGGTACTGCGGAAAAAGATAAGAATTTATCGGAAAGTGAAGATTTATGAACATACAACGCTGTTCAAGATGCAAAAAACATGTAGCCGTGGTCTTCGTCACCAAATTTGAGGGCGACAAGGTCACAAACGAGGGACTTTGCTTAAAATGCGCAAAGGAACTCGGTATAAAGCCCGCAAATATTCCAATCGACACCGTCGATATCTCAGATGAGGCGCTGGACGATATGGACAAGAAATTTGAATCGATGATGGAAATGGTCGACGATATGTCCGCCGCGGGAATCGACCCCGAGGCGCTTGACGGAGAAGGCGGATTCGACTTTTTCAAAAATCTGATGGGGAATATGTCTCCCGAAAACAAGTCGGACGAAATTTCTGAAATTCCGGCGGAGGAAGTTTCAAAAGACGGCGACGGAAAGAAAAAAGAAAAACCCCAGACGAAGATGCTCGATACTTTCTGTACCGACCTCACGAAAAAGGCGCGCGAAGGCAAACTCGACGCCGTTATCGGCAGGGATAAAGAGATATTCCGCGCGATGCAGATACTTACCCGCAGAAATAAGAACAACCCCTGTCTGATAGGCGAACCCGGCGTCGGAAAGACCGCAATAGCCGAGGGAATAGCCCAGAAGATAGTAAAGGGCGAAGTCCCTGCGCAACTTGCGGATAAAGAGATATATCTCCTTGACCTGACGGCTCTTGTTGCTGGTACGAATTTCAGGGGACAGTTTGAAAGCCGCGTTAAGGGGCTTATCGACGAAGTCCGCAAACTCGGCAACGTAATTCTTGTTATCGACGAAGTCCATAACCTCGTCGGAACGGGAGACTCCGAGGGGACGATGTCCGCCGCAAACATGATGAAACCCGCGCTTTCCCGCGGAGAAATACAGGTCATAGGTGCAACCACCCTCAACGAATACCGCAAGTATATCGAAAAAGACGCGGCTCTCGAAAGACGTTTTCAGCCGATCATCGTTGAGGAGCCGTCTGTTGCGGAAGCAACTGAAATGCTTACGGGAATAAAGGGTTATTACGAGAATTTCCATAACATTAAAATCCCCGCACAGATAGTCGGAAAAGCGGTCGAACTTTCGGAAAGATACGTCACCGACAGATATTTGCCCGATAAAGCAATCGACCTTATCGACGAGGCGTGCTCAAACGCAGTCCTCAACAACCCGATATATAACGAATATTTCAACGCGACAAAAAAACTTGCCGCGATCGAAGAGGAACTTTCGGAGACCGAGGAAAAAACCGAACTTGAAGAGGCTGATTATCAGAAAATAGCGCAACTCAAGTCCGAAGCAATGCAACTTTCCGTGACCGCCGACGACCTTAAAAAGAAAATAGACGGAATTTCGGTTACGGTCGAAGATCTTGCCGCAGTCATAGAACTTTGGACAAAAATTCCCGCAACAAAAATCAGACAGGACGAAAACGGCAAACTTTCTCATCTTGAAGACGCTCTCAAAGAGAGGATCGTCGGTCAGGATAAAGCCGTTACCGAAATCGCGAAAGGCGTACGCCGCGGAAGAGTCAGTCTTGTTCCGAGAAAGAGACCTGTTTCCTTTATTTTTGCAGGACCTACCGGCGTCGGAAAGACCGAACTTGTAAAAGTCCTTGCCGATAAACTTTTTGATTCTCCCGAAACGCTTATAAGGCTTGACATGAGCGAATATATGGAGAAACATTCGGTATCCAAGATAATCGGAGCGCCTCCGGGATACGTAGGATACGACGAGGCGGGGCAACTTACCGAGAAGATACGCAGAAAGCCTTATTCCGTAATTCTTTTTGACGAAATAGAAAAGGCGCACCCCGATGTCCTGAATATTCTGCTTCAGATACTTGACGACGGCAGAATCACCGATTCGAGAGGGAAAACGGTTTCTTTTGAACATACATTTATCGTTATGACGACAAATGCGGGCTCAACCCTCAAATCGTCTTCCGCGGGTTTCGGAAAAACAGATTCCGACATTTCAGAGGAAAAAGTCAGAAAGGCGCTTTCGGAATTTTTGCGTCCCGAATTCCTGAACAGGGTCGACGAGATCGTTATTTTCAGCCCGTTGCCGAAAGAAGTTTTCCCCGAAATAATCAGGATATATGTCGAGGATCTCAAAAAAGCCCTTGCGAAAAAAGAGATAGAATTCTCCTACGGCGACGGCGTTCTCGAACTGCTTGCGGATAAATCTTACAGCGCTCAGTACGGCGCAAGAAACTGCCGCAGGATAATTCAGAGAGAAATAGAGGATAAAGCGGTGGCGGCTATCTGCGACCGTATTACTCCCGTGCGTTCAATATCCGTAAAAGCCGAAAACGGAGAAATTTTGCTTGAAATAGAATAATAAAAGTTCCCGTATGTTCTGCGTACGGGAATTTTTTGAGGAGAGATCAAATGACGGAAATAATTATTATAAGACACGCCGAGGCCGAAGGAAACGCAAAAAGAATTTTCCACGGTCAGTATAATTCCGTGCTTACCGAAAAAGGACACAGACAAGCCGACGCGACAGGCAGATTTCTTTCGGACACGAAGATAGAACGGATATACTCAAGCGATCTTACCCGTACTTATATGACCGCGCATCATGTTGCCGCGTATCAGGGCTGTGATATCGTCAAAATGAAGGAACTCCGCGAAGTAAACGCAGGTACATGGGAAAACACTCCCTTTGCGGAGTTGCAGGAAAAATATCCCGAAACTTTTGCTTCGTGGCAGACGGACACCTTCGGCTTTGCTTTTCCGGAGGGGGAATCGGTAAAAGACGTCACCGAAAGGATAGGAAAGTGTATCGATAAAATCGCCGCCGAAAACGACGGAAAAAGAATTGCGATAGTTTCACACGCAACTCCTATTCATTGCATTAAATTCTACTATGACAAGATGACCGATGAGGAAAGACAGAATCACGGTTGGGTAACGAATGCTTCCGTTTCAAGAGGCATTTACGGGGACGGAAAATTCGAATTTCTGTCTTACGGCGAAAATTCTTTTCTTTCGGACATAAATTAGTGCTTTTTTATCTTAAAAATATCTCTCTAAATGCTTGATTTTTTCCTTAAAATCAGGTATAATGTATAAAAAGCCGAGGCGGAGGTGATTTTTGTGAAAAATGTCGGCATCGTCGCCGAATACAATCCGTTTCACAAAGGTCATCTTTATCAACTTGAAACGCTGAAAAAACTCGGTGCGGAAACTGTGACCGTCTGCATGAGCGGAAATTTCGTTCAACGCAGTGAGCCTGCGATCCTCGACAAATACGAAAGGGCTAAAGTCGCGGTTTTGTCGGGAGCCGATCTGGTAATTTCTCTGTCGCTCCGATACAGTATCGCGTCCGCGCGTGATTTTGCATACGGCGCGGTCTTTCTCCTTGATAAAACGGGCTTTGTCGATACTTTGTGTTTCGGCGCGGAGACTCCGGATATCCCGCTTTTTTATAACGCTTTCGAATTTGAGAAAAAAGCGGAAAAAGACGGTCTTATAAAAAAATATATGAACGAAGGGCTTCCGTTTGCTTCCGCAAGGGAAAAAGCCGTAATTTCGGCGGGCGGGAATTTTGTTCCTAAAGAACCGAACGATATTCTTGCTTACGAATATCTTGCGGCAATAGAAAAACTGTCTTCGGGTATCGTTCCTCTGCCGATAAAAAGGCTCGGAAGTTTTCACGACGACTCGTCGGAATTTTCCGCGACCTGTGCAAGGAAAAAAATTGCGAAAAACACTCTTGAAGAGGGCGATCTGCCGGAATATTCGAATTTTTCGGTCATGACCTCTCTTGAAAACGGAAATATCGCCGATTATAAAAAATTCGAGACGGTCGTTCTTTCGTTTTTGCGGCAAGCCGCAATTTTCGGACTGCCGAAAGAAAAACTGTACGGGCTTTCGGGCGGGCTTGAAAACCGAATTCTGAAATTTGCCCCGTCGGCAACTTCTCTTTATGAACTTTATGAAAGCGTAAAGACCAAAAGATATGCGTTTTCGGCAGTTCGCAGAGGCGTTCTTTCAATGTTCTTCGGGCTTGATAAAACTCCCGTGCTTCCGACTTATTTTCATGTTCTCGGTTTCAGCGAAAAGGGAAGAGAACTTCTCAAAAATCTGAAAAAGTCGGATCTTCCGGTCTACCATTCGTTACCGTCGGAAAACGACGGGAAATTTACAGAAGAGATGAAAACGGACGTCTTTGCCGACAACATCTATTCGCTTTGCAAAAAAAAGACGGAAAAGGGCGGACAGTCCTTTTATAATACAAGTTTCAATATTAAATAACGAGGTGTTTGAAATGATCGAATACAAGGAAGTAGATTATAAGAATTACGGAAAATGTCTTGAAATTTCCAATGGTAAAATAGACCTGCTCGTAACTCTCGATATCGGACCGAGAATTATCCGTTACGGATTCTGCGGAAAAGAAAATATGTTCTTTGAAGACATCAACAGAGAACAGTATTACGATAAAGAAGATATGAGAGAACTTTACGGCGACGATAAAACATGGTATCTCTACGGCGGACACAGACTCTGGATAAGCCCCGAATATGCAGATACCTACTATCCCGACAATACGCCCGTCGCTTTTGAAAAAATAAAGAACGGCGCTGTTTTTGTAAGCGAAGCGCAGGCGATAACGGGACTTCAGTTTACGATAACCGTCGAGATCGTCGGAGATACCGAAGTAAAAGTTTCTCATTACGTTTCGAACAATTCGGGCGAAAGTCAGGATTATGCTCTCTGGGCGCTTACCGTTCTTTCTTCGGGAGGCACCGAAATTATTAAAATGAACGATAATGATACCGAACTTCTGCCGAACAGAATGATAACCGCATGGCCCTATACAAATCTTGCCGACGAAAGGCTTTACCTCGGTAAAAAGTTCGTAACCTTAAAGCAGGTTCCCGGCTCCGCCGAAAACCTCAAACTCGGTTTCGACCTCAATTACGGAACCGCCGCTTATGTAAATCACGGTTCGATGTTCGTTAAGAAATACACTCATTACGACGGCTCGGAATATCCCGACGGCGGCTGTTCTTTTGAAACCTTCACAAACAAGAATTTCCTTGAGTGCGAAACTCTCGGCGAACTCGGAGCAAAACCTGACGGCTCGGTTACCTGTCATGTCGAAAACTGGAAACTTTACGACGGAGTTACCGTTTCCGATCCGAAAAATGAAGAAGAACTTGCCTCGATCTGGGCAAAAATTGACCTTTAATCGGACGGAGACTGACTATGAGTGATCTTAAGTATAAAAGAGTAATTATAAAACTCAGCGGAGAGGCGATAGGCGGCGTTGAAACGAAGACCGTCGACGGCAAAGAAAAGACGGTTCCCAAATTCGGAGTCGATTTCGACCTTGCGCTCCGTATCTGCAAAAACATAAAAGACTGCTACGATCTCGGTTGCGAAATCGCAATAGTTATCGGCGGCGGCAATATATGGAGAGGCAAAAACGGCGGCGGCAAAATGCACGGTTCAAACGCCGACAACATGGGAATGCTCGCGACGACTTTCAATTCCGTTGCAATTCACGACGCACTTGAAACGGTCGGCGTTCCGTCGGTCGTTATGACTGCCGTCCCGATGCCGAAGATAGGCGACCTTTTCGTTTCGGAAAAAGCTGTTGACGCGATGAAAAACGGCAAAGTCGTAATCATTGCGGGAGGAACGGGTAATCCGTTCTTCACGACCGATACAGCGGTAATGCTAAGAGCCGCCGAACTCAACGTCGATCTTGCGGTCCTCGGAAAAAGCGTCGATTATGTCTATACCGCAGACCCTGCGACCGACCCGACCGCGAAAGCGATAAAAAAAGCGTCTTACGATTACCTCATAGAAAATCAATTAAACGTCATTGACGTCGCGGCGTCCGCAATCGCAAAAAACAATGATATCGCCGCCGAACTCTTCGTTCTCGGAGAGGGAGAAGCCATCAAAGACGTAATTTCAGGCAAAGAGACCCGCTCAACGCACA
>CAKSQP010000045.1 GCA_934486965.1 uncultured Eubacteriales bacterium | reverse complement strand
CATATCCGGTGCTTTTAACGAATTATTGTGCCGAAAGGCGAAGTTTTGAAGCAATGCTTCCTTATCAGTCCTCAGCCAAAGTCTTCCGGGCGGAGATCATATATTGAATTCGTTTGCAGGCAGTCCGAAACTTACGCTCAGAGCCCTGTCGACTTTGTTCATCTGATTGCTGTCGAGGTGTCCCATTTTTTCCTTCAGCCGTTGTTTGTCAAGCGTGCGGATCTGCTCGAGCAGAATGACCGAGTCTTTTTCAAGTCCGTAATTTGACGCTCCGACTTCTATATGGGTCGGCAGTTTCGATTTGTCGAGTTTGCTTGTTATCGCTGCGGCGATGACCGTGGGGCTGTATTTGTTTCCGACGTCGTTCTGGACTATAAGAATGGGGCGGATTCCCCCTTGTTCGCTGCCGACCACCGGGCTCAGATCCGCATAGAAAATATCTCCTCTTTTTATCGGGGACATACGCTTCACTCTCCATTATTTTGGTATCTTTATTTTTGACGGTTTATTTTCGATATATACACCGTTCAGAAATTATTTTCAGAGGAGAGTATGTGTCAGGCAGAGAAGAAGCCTGAGTCAGTTGAAGATTTCGTCTCTGCTTATCTGAAAAACGCCCGACTTTATACAGTCGGGCGCTTGGATTTTACTCAGTCACAACAGTTGCCGGCGCAGCAGTAAACGATGAGAGCGGCAATAAGTAGTGTCCAGAAGCAATAATTGTTCATACACATAACCAAATCATACCTCCTGTATACAGAGTAGGAATGACTTCCTCTATTCCATACTATGCAAAGGAGAATTCGGTGTTACTGTGCTTTCTTTGTGTGTTTTGCTCTTGCGTTCTTCATGAGGGTCCATACGGAACCGCTGATAAAGAGGGAAGAGATAAGTCCGCAGACGATACCGACGATTATCGGGAACGCGAATTCCTTTATCGACGGAACGCTCAAGAAGTAGAGCGTTGCTATCGTTGCAAGGGTCGTTACGGAGGTGAAGAGCGAACGGGTGAACATCTGCGAGGTGCTGACGTTTGCGATCTGTCCGAAATCGGTCATTTCGCCCTTCTTCGTGTTTTCTCTTACTCTGTCGAAAATGATTATTGTCGCGTTTATCGAATATCCGAGGATCGTGAGAACCGCGGCGATAAAGGTGAGGTTCGTCTGAATTCTGAAGACGGAATTCAGAATTATCATCATCGAAATGTCGTGGAGCAATGCAACGACTGCGGCAATTCCGGAGAAGATATCAAATCTTATCGTTATGTAAAGGAGCATAAGGACGGACGCAATGACCGTCGACAGGAGCGCCGAACGCATGAGGTCGCTTGCCGCCGCAGGTCCTACGCTGTTGCAGGAAAGCAGCCAGTCTATCGAGTCGGCGTCGACTTTCTCGTCGCTGTCGGTGTAGGGAAGGGAGAATTCCTTCGCCATTGCCGAAACTATCTTTCTCTGGAGTTCGTTTCCGTCAGAACCTGTCTTTATGGTTATGACCTGTTTCGAACCCAGAACGGAAGTGTCTATTGCGGGAACTTCCGTTACCGAAACGGTCGCGTTCGCTTCGCCTATGTCCTTGAGTATCTGTTCGGTCTTTGCAAGGTCGTCTTCGGTGACGTCGCGCTTTATTGAAACTTCAAGCACCGTGCCGCCCGTAAAGTCAATACCCCAGTTGATACCGAAATTGCCTTTCTGAGCGTAAGAAACTGCGCCGAGCGCAATTCCCGCGACTATGACGATCGCCGTAAAGATCGCAATGGGCTTTCTGAATTTCGTATAGTTTATTGTAAAAGGTTTCTTCTCTTTTTTTGTAAGTCCGTAAAGTTTCGGGTTCGTGACTTTGAACGCTATAAGGCAGTTAAGAAGATATTTCGTTACGAAAACTGCGGTAAACAGCGATACGATAACGCCGATGAGGAGGGTTACCGCAAAGCCCTGAATCGTTCCCGTTCCGAAAATAAGGAGAACCACCGCGGCGATTATCGTCGTGATGTTTGAGTCGAGGACCGCGGTTATCGCTTTCGAAAATCCTGATTTTACCGCCGCCATCGTCGATTTTCCGAGACGGAGTTCTTCTTTTATTCTTTCGAAAATGACGACGTTCGCGTCGACAGCCATACCTATTGAAAGAATGATACCCGCAATGCCCGGAAGCGAAAGGTTTACTTCAAATACGGCAAGGATAAGTCCTACGATGCTTACATAGAAAGCAAGAGAAACGACCGAAACAAGCCCCGGAAGTCTGTAAAGGAATATCATAAGTACTGCGATTATAAGAAGACCGATACCTGCGGCAAGCACGCTGTTCTCAAGAGCGCCCGCGCCGAGAGTCGGACCTATCGAACTGTAATCGGAAGCCTGCAACGCAAAAGGCAGACGTCCTGCGGAAATAAGCGCGGAATATTCAAGCGCCTCATTATAGGAAAGCCCCGTTATCTGGCAGGTCGTGTTCCTTATTTCGGAAGTGACCCTCGGGCTTGCGATAGCAGTGTCGTCAAGGTATATCGAGATGTAATTTTTCCCGCTTGCCGAAAGTTTTGCCATTTCCGCGGTCGACTGCGCGAATTTTTCAACGGCGTCTTCCGAAAGGGTAAGAGAGACTATGTACGCTCTGTCGCCTGTTTCGTTCTTGTTCATTCCGGCGTCTGCCGAAATGATGTCCGCACCTTCAAGGACGACCGTTCCCGCCGAGTCTATAAAGCGGAGTTTTGCGGTCTGTCCGAGGATCGAAATTGCCTCGTCGGCATTTGAAATGCCCGGAATTTCAACGGTTACTCTGTCGTTTCCGCTTTTGTAGACGTTTGCCTCCGTGTAGCCGAGGTTCGTGAGACGTCTTCTCATTACTTCGATTACAACGTCGGTGTCCTCCGATATGTTTCCGCTGTAATCTTCGTCCAGAACGGGACGGAAAGTAATGGAAGCGCCGCCGTCAAGGTCCAGCCCTCTCTTTATTCCGCCGTCGTTTGTGAAAAGTCCGAGTTTCTCGGGGACGGTGAGTTTTCCGACCGAGATACCGAAAAACGAAACGCAGATAAACGCCGCGATAACGATTACGAGTATCGAACAGCCGATAATTCTTTTCTTCATTTTATTTCCCTCATTTCACACAAAAAGACGGACGCGAACGTCCGTCTTCCGTATTTTGTTCAGTCTTTGATATTGAACTTTTTCTTGAATCTGTCAACGCGTCCGCCCGTATCGACCAGTTTCTGTTTACCGGTGAAGAAGGGGTGGCACTTGGAACAGATTTCAACGCGGATATTGTCCTTCGTCGAACGCGTCGGGATTTCGTTTCCGCAAACGCATTTGATGACGGTCTCTTTGTACTCGGGGTGTATTCCGTCTTTCATCTTGTTTCCTCCTAAAGATAGTATAGCACGAAATTGCTATCCGTTTTAGTTACCAGCCTTTCGGCATTTGTACCTATATATACTATCATATTTTTCCGTCGATTGCAATAGGTTTTCTTAAAATTTGCAAAATATTTGAAAATTTTCAGATAAGTCCCTCATTTTTCAAGACTTTTTCAAGCCTTTCGGCGTTCGTTTCCGACATTTCGCAAAGAGGAAGTCTGCCCTCCCCGACGTCATACCCCATAAGAGACAGCGCCTTTTTTACGGGTATCGGGTTCGTTTCGGAAAACAGGACCTCGGATATTTCCGAAATCTCTCTTTGCAGTTCCGCCGCTTTTTCGGTCTGTTTTTCAAAAAACGAAAAGCACATATCGTGTACTTTCCTCGGGACCACGTTTGCCGCAACCGAAATAACGCCTTTCCCGCCGACCGAAAGCACGGGGACCGCAAGTGAGTCGTCTCCGCTGTAAAATGTAAGACCGTCTCCGCAGAGGCTCATTGTTTTTATGATACTTTCGATATTCCCGTTCGCCTCTTTTGCCGCGACGATATTCGGGTGTTCGGAAAGCAGTTTGTAGGTCTCGGGCAGAATATTGAGTCCCGTTCTTGACGGCACGTTATATAAAATTATCGGGAGCGAGGTTCTGTCCGCTATGTAAAAATAATGTTCGACAAGCCCTTTCTGCGTCGTTTTGTTATAGTAAGGGGTCACCAAAAGCAAAGCATCGGCCCCTGCGTCCTCGGCGGACTGCGAAAGATAAAGGGCTTTTTTCGTGTCGTTACTGCCGGTGCCCGCAATGACGGGAACTCTTCCTTTTATCTTTTTTACCGCCGCATCGCAAAGCAACCGATGCTCTTTTTTTGAAAGCGTGGACGCCTCGCCCGTCGTTCCTGCGACAACTACGGCGTCTGTTTTGTTCTGAATCTGAAAATCAATTATTTTTCCGAATAATTCAACGTCCGGTAAATTTCCTTTACTGAAAGGGGTTATAAGCGCAGTCGCCGACCCCTCAAAGATAACGGGTTTCACCGTGACTTCGTTCCTTTCGGATTATTTATTCCACATTTCGATAAGTTTGAGCGCTATCTGTACGGCGTTCGTCGCCGCACCTTTTCTTATGTTGTCCGCAACGACCCAGAGATTGAGTCCGTTTTCAACGCTGTCGTCCTTGCGAATTCTTCCGACATAGACTTCGTTCGTTCCTTTTGCCGTGACCGCCATCGGGTAAACGTTGTTTTTCGGGTCGTCCTGCAGGATTATTCCTTCGCTTTCGGAAAGAAGTTTTTTGACGTCTTCGACTTCAAACGGCTTTTCGAGTTCGACATTTATACTTTCGCTGTGGCAGTCGAAAACGGGGACTCTTACCGTTGTCGCGGTAACTCTCATGTTGGGGTGTCCGAGAATTTTTCTCGTCTCGTTTATCATCTTTATCTCTTCTTTTGTATAGCCGCTTTCGGTGAAAACGTCTATATGCGGAAGACAGTTCGAGAAAATAGGATACGGGAATTTTTTCGGCGCTTCGCCGTTTATGCCGTTCTTAAGGTCGTTATATCCGCCGAGTCCCGCTCCGGAAACCGCCTGATATGTCGAGTATACTACTCTTTTTATTCCGTATTTGTCGTCGAGCGGCTTTAACGCGACCATAGCCTGAATTGTCGAGCAGTTCGGGTTCGCGATGATACCTTTGTTTTTATATTCCGCGATCTTTTCGGGGTTTACTTCGGGAACGACAAGGGGAACTTCGTCGTCCATTCTCCACGCGGAACTGTTGTCGATAACGACGCACCCGTGGCTTGCCGCAACGGGTGCAAACTTTTCGCTCGTCGAGCCTCCCGCGGAGAAGAGAGCGATGTCAAAGCCTTCGTCGAAACTTGTTTCGCAAAGTTCTCTCACGGTGTATTTTTTGCCCATAAAATCAAGTTCTTTGCCCGCGGATCTCGCAGATGCAAAGAGCGCGTAGTCGGCGTCGAGCGCATATTCTTCGAGAACTTTGAGGAAAGTTCTTCCGACCATTCCCGTCGCTCCTACGACCGCAATTTTGTATTTTTTCATTTCCGACACTTCCTTTTTATCCTCAACTTATAATATTCCGCCGCGCCGTCTTTTGTTAAAAGAATTTCGACACTTTGCCGTCGCCGCTTGACAGCGACCGCCGCCGCGGGTATAATTAACTGAGAAAAATCTTTTACTTATTATATAATATCCGTTTCGGATTGTAAAGAGATAATTTCCAAACTTATTACGAAAAATTCAGGTGCAAAATGAAACTTTCAGATTTTGACTACGATCTTCCGGAAGAGCTTATTGCCCAGTCTCCCTGCGACAGGCGCGACGGTTGCAGACTTCTTGTTCTCGATAAGAATACGGGCGATATTTCACATAAACATTTTTACGATATAGAAAGCGAACTTTCGGCAGGGGACGTGCTTGTCATGAACGACAGCCGCGTTATTCCCGCCCGCCTTTTTGCAAAAAGGAAGGACACGGGCGCCGACGTCGAAGTTTTTCTTATCCGCCCGATGGATAAAGGTCGCTGGGAATGTATGGTCCGCCCCGGCAAAAAAGCAAAAGCGGGAAAGGAACTTTTTATAAACGATATATCTCTGCGCGTCGAAAGCGAAATGGAGAACGGAAACCGCGAAATTTCCTTTGAGTGCGAGGGCGACCTCGAAGAAAAACTCAAGGCAGCGGGGGAAGTCCCTCTTCCGCCGTATATCCACGAAAAACTCGACGATCCCGAAAAATATCAGACCGTCTATGCAAAATACGACGGTTCCGTCGCCGCTCCTACCGCAGGTCTTCACTTTACCGAAGAACTTCTTGATAAACTCCGCGAAAAAGGCGTTATAACCTGCTTTGTAACTCTCCATGTCGGAATAGGCACTTTCCGTCCCGTCAAGACCGAGAATATCCTCGACCACAAAATGCACGAGGAATATTATATCTTTCCGCAGTCGACCGCCGATGTGATAAACTCGGCAAAAAAAGACGGCCGCCGCGTCATCGCCGTCGGAACGACTGCCTGCCGCGTCCTTGAGACCGTCGGCAAAAAGTTCGGAAACGCGCCTCTTGAATATGCCTGCGGGTCGACCGATATCTTTATTTACCCCGGCTATTCTTTTTCCGTTATCGACGCTCTTATAACGAATTTCCACCTTCCCGAAAGCACTCTTATTATGCTTGTCTCCGCCCTCGCCGGCAGAGAAAATATCCTCAATGCCTATAATGTTGCTGTAAAAGAAAAGTATAGATTCTTTTCCTTTGGAGATGCAATGTTTATTCGATAAACGTCGAATCTCATCTCAATTACAGCCCCCACCCCGCCCGATAATCCGTCTTACATTTAACACAATAAAATAAAGGAAAAAACTATGTTCACACTTATAAAAAAAGAAAAAAACGCCCGTCTCGGAAAGTTTGAGACCGTCCACGGCACCGTTCAGACCCCTGTTTTTATGAACGTCGCGACGGCGGCTGCAATCAAAGGCGGAGTTTCCGCACTCGACCTTGAAGACGTCGGCTGTCAGGTCATGCTCTGCAATACCTATCATCTGCATCTCCGCCCGACCGACAAAGTCGTTTACGAAATGGGAGGTCTTCACTCTTTTACAGGCTGGAAGCGTCCGATTCTTACCGACAGCGGCGGTTTTCAGGTCTTTTCTCTTTCGTCTCTTCGCAAGATAACCGAAAACGGCGTGACTTTTGCGTCGCACCTCGACGGACACCGCATTTTCATGGGGCCCGAAGAAAGTATGCAGATACAGTCTCATCTCGGTTCCACGATAGCCATGGCGTTTGACGAATGTATCGAAAATCCTGCCGAATACGACTACACAAAGCGTTCGGTCGAAAGGACATACAGATGGCTCGTCCGCTGCAAAAACGAGATGGACAGGCTCAATTCCCTCGAACATACCATAAATAAAAATCAGATGCTTTTCGGAATAAATCAGGGCAGCACCTACGAAGACCTGCGTATAAACCACATGAAACAGATTGCCTCTCTCGGACTTGACGGCTACGCTGTCGGAGGGCTTGCGGTAGGGGAGTCTGCGGACGAAATGTATCATATAATCGAAGCCGTCGAGCCTTTTATGCCCGAAAACAAGCCGAGATATCTCATGGGGGTCGGAACACCCGTCAATATCCTTGAGGCGGTTTGGCGCGGCATTGACTTTTTCGACTGCGTAATGCCCTCCCGAAACGCCCGCCACGGACATCTTTTCACCTCAAAAGGCATAATAAATATACATAATGCGAAATATATAACCGATATGTCTCCCGTCGACGACGAGTGCGACTGTCCTCTCTGCAAAAATCATTCCCGTGCATATCTTCGCCACCTTATCGCGGCAAACGAAATTCTCGGAATGAGACTTGCGGTGCTTCACAATCTGCGTTTTTATAACAAACTTACGGAAGATATCCGCAAAAACCTCGAAAACGGCACTTTTGAGGAGTTTTACAGAGAAAAACGTGAGATTTTGGGTAGAAGAATTTAACATTTTGTGAAAACTATTGCAATAAATATCAAAACTATATATAATAAAATAAATATTATCGGAGGTATGATCAATGAATTTTCTTAATAGCCTTATCCTTTTGGAGACAGCCGCTGCCGACGGCGCGTCCACTGCGACCGCATCTCAGGGCTGGCTTCAGCAACTTATGACATGGGGACCTCTCGTTCTTATCGTTGTTGCGTTCTATTTCCTGCTTATAAGACCTCAGAAAAAACAGGAAAAGAAGACCGCTGAAATGAGAAACAGCATAACCGAGGGCGACCTTGTTACCACTATCGGCGGTATCACCGGCACCGTAAGACAGATCAAAGACGACGATACCTATATCATCGAGACAGGCGCCGACAAATCCAAGATCGCCGTAAAGAAATGGGCGATCCAGTCCAAAGATACCGTTTCCAACTGATAAAAGGGTAATTTTTCAAAGCGTCGCGGCATATATCTTACCGTAGAAATTTTTACGGAGGATTGTGCCATGACGCTTTTTGCAAAAAATAACGGAGAACAGTCGGCAAGGGACGCCAAAACAAACATTTTTAAAATTCTTTTCGGAGCGGCGATAGGTATTGTTACATATCTCGTTCTTATTTTTATTTTTGCGTTTGTTATGACGGTCTCGTCGGTGCCCGACGGTGCGACGGTCGTCTTTTCCTTTGCGGCGGTCGCTGTCGGCAGTTTTGTCGCGGGCTTTGCGGCTTTATGGAATATCGGACGCTGCGGGCTTGTGAACGGGCTTATCTGCGGCGCGCTGCTTGCCTGCGTTCATCTTCTCATCTCGCTTGTTTTCGGGGACGGCGGCAGGATAATATATCTTATAGTCTCCGCCGCGATAGAACTTGTTCTGTCGACTTTCGGGGGTATCGTTTCCGTAAACGCCAGAGCAAAATAAAATATCGGGTCATTTTTCAGCCTTTCCTTTCATACACATTACCGAAAGGAATGAAAAATGATGTTGAAAAGAAACGTTATCAAAATCACGGTCTGTGCCGTCGCGCTTTTTGCTTATGCCGTGGGCTGCGTTGTTTCTTCAAAGACGGGCGGCGGAACTCTCGGCTTTTTCTTCTGGGAAAACGACGGCGTTCTGTGTCTCTTAAACAGTTTTGTCTGGTTCGCCGTGCTTTTTCTTATCGGGCTTTCCCTTGTCGGTTTTATCGGGGTCCTGCCCGTCGTCTATTTCAAAATGTATACGCTCGGCTTTGCCGTGACGTCCGCGTCTTTCGGCGGACCTGCGGGGCTTGTCGGAGTGCTGTCGCTCCTGCCCGAAGTAATGCTCCTCTTCTTTATCTTTACCGAAATGGGCAGCGGCGCTATCTCCTTTTCCCTTTATATTCTTCAGCGGCTTTCCCTATTGCCGCGGAGAAGGGAACAGACGCTCCTTCCGGGTGAAAAGATAACTTTTGCGGAATATATATGGGGGAGCGTTTTCGTACTGTTTCTTTCGACTCTTCTCGTCGTTTACGAGAATACGGTCATCGTCCTTCTGGATTAAAGGAAGTGTAAAAATGAGTTTTTTCAAAATGAATACAAAGGAAGGTCCGGGCGTTGAAAAGGATTCCGGTAACGTTCCCGGTATAGTCCGCTTTTTCAAAGTTTTTGCGGGCAGATTCTGGCAGATGGTCGTCCTTAATGCCCTTTATGTCTTCTTCTGTCTTCCGATCGTTACGATAGGTCCTGCGACCGCGGGGCTTACCTATGTCATGAGAAACTTTTCTCAGGGCAAACCCGTCGAACCGTTCGGGGATTTCTTTGCGAAATGCAAGGAACATTTCAAACAGGGACTTGCGGTATTTTTTATTGACCTTGCCGTTGTCGGCGCGGCGGCGTTTGCCGCTTATATGTGGTCGTCCGACGAAATGCAGGTCTCCTCGTTTTTAAGAACCGTCGCTCTGGTCGTCGTTTTCTTCGTTTCGGTTATATGCCTTTTCGCAAATTTCTATATCTATCCGCTTATGGTCTCCTTTGACCTGCCGTTTAAGAAACTTGTGCGGAACAGCATAATTCTCGGCGGATATACTCTCGGCAGAAATATAGTAATGACGCTTGTCGCGGCGGCAATGTTTGCGGTATGTTTCCTGCTTTTTCCGCTGTCGATTAT
Source organism: uncultured Eubacteriales bacterium (assembly GCA_934486965.1). Classification (GTDB taxonomy): domain Bacteria; phylum Bacillota; class Clostridia; order Oscillospirales; family UBA644; genus Geddesella. The sequence continues at coordinate 767 of CAKSQP010000045.1, read as the reverse complement.
AATAATTCTGTTCTTTGCCTTTTCGTTCTGTACTCTCGTCAATCAGTTCCTGACTTTTCCCGTGCTTGTAAAGTATGTTGCAAAGCCCGAAGAAAAGAAACCCGAAGAAAACGAAGAAGAACAGATATTCAGCGACAAAAGAATACTTTGAAAAAGAACCCGTAATACCTGAAGTATTACGGGTTTTTTATGACTATCGTTTTTTTGTTTACGTCGATTATTCCGTCGTCTTTCATTTTTTTTATCTCCCGCATCATCGCGCTCCTGTTTACGGCAAGGTAATCGGAAACTTCCGCAAAAGAGACGGGGAGTTGAATTTCCGCCGACTGCTGTCTTCTCGAAAGACGGGTAAAATAGGCGAGCAGTTTGTCTCTCATCGTTTTCTGACCGAGAATTTCGGCGTGCGCCGCCATTCTTTCGCCTCTGCCGAGTATCGACGAGAGCAGATTGTTTATAAAGGTTATGTGACACGGACACATATTGTTGCAGGGGTGCATCAGTTTCTGTGCGTCGAAAAACGTTACTTCGCAGTTCTGTTTTGCCGAAACGATAAGACTGCAGCCGTCCGCTTTCGAAAAAAGGAGTTCTCTTCCGAATATGTCTCCGGGTTCGTATATTTCGGGGACCGTCATATTCCCCGAACTGTCAATTTTCTGCAGAACGCAGCGCCCGCGCCGCACAAGACAGGCGCGTTTGCTGTCAAAATTCAGATCTTCGACCGTTTCGTTCTTTTTGTAGCGTTTTGTGAAAGAGGAAAGACAGCCGAG
>CAKSQP010000044.1 GCA_934486965.1 uncultured Eubacteriales bacterium | reverse complement strand
GGTATATGGAGAGAGAAAAGGTGATAAAAAGGCGGCGGCAGAAATGTCGCGCGACACCGAAGACCTTGAAAGGAGGATAAATATGCAGGCTGACAAATCGGAAATAACGAAACTCTTAAAGACCGCGCGCGGACAAATCGACGGAATACTGAAAATGGTAGAAGAAGACAGGTACTGTATCGACATAAGCCGTCAGCTCATGGCGACCGAAGCCGTCATAAACACCGCGAACCGCAAGGTTCTGACGGAACACTTAAAAGGCTGCGTCAAAGCGGCGCGGACAGATGAAGAAAAAGACGAGAAAATAGAGGAAATGGTAAAAATCCTCGGGAAAATAATAAAATAGGAGGAGATATTTACGGAAAGATACGATGTTACGGGAATGAGTTGCGCTGCGTGCTCAGCGAGAGTGGAAAAAGCGGTCAAAGCGGTTCCCGGAGTAAAAGAAGTTGCGGTAAATCTGCTTACAAATTCAATGACTGTCGAGGGGACAGCCGACAGCGGGAGTATTATTTCGGCAGTAAAAAAGGCCGGTTACGGCGCGTCCCTTTCGGGGCAGAAAGAGAAGAAAGAAACAGGCGGGGACGACGAAACGAAAAAACTGAAAACGCGTCTCATATCGTCGGTCGTCCTGCTTATCATACTGATGTATTTTTCGATGGGGCACATGCTTTCCCTGCCGATGCCTGCGTTCTTTAACGAAAACCCCGTGGCGAACGGTATCGTTCAACTCATTTTCACCGGAATCATAATGTTTATAAACAGAAAGTTCTTTATAAGCGGCGTAAAGGGAGTTTTACACGGCGGAGCGAATATGGACACTCTTGTGTCTCTCGGTTCGGGAGCGGCTTTTATTTACAGCCTCTATTCCCTTTTTATGATGACCGACGCGCAGGCGGCAGGCGACGCGATGAAAGCAATGGAATATATGCACGGGCTTTATTTTGAATCGGCGGCGATGATCCTTACCCTTATAACCGTCGGTAAAACGCTCGAATCGTATTCCAAAGGAAGAGCGACCGACGCGATAAAAGAACTCATGAAACTGAAACCCGAAACGGCAACGGTAATAAGAGACGGAGTTGAAACCGAAATTTCGGTCGACGACGTTAAAAAAGACGATATATTCGTCGTTCGTCCCGGAGGGAAAATCCCCGTTGACGGAGTTGTTGTCGAGGGAGAAGCAAGCGTCGACGAATCGGCGCTGACAGGCGAAAGTATTCCTGTCGATAAATCGGAAAACGACGGAGTTTCGGCGGCGACGATAAACCTTTCGGGATTTATCAAGTGCCGCGCAACAAAAGTCGGAGAAGAAACGACGCTTTCGCAGATAATCAAAACGGTAAGAGACGCAACTGCAACAAAAGCGCCCATCGCAAAAATCGCGGACAAGGTTTCGGGGATATTCGTCCCGACGGTCGTCATTATAGCATTCATCACCGCGGCGGTCTGGCTCATTGTCGGAGAGACGTTCGGATATGCGCTTGCAAGAGCCATTTCGGTGCTCGTTATCAGTTGTCCCTGCGCTTTGGGGCTTGCGACACCCGTTGCGATAATGGTCGGAAGCGGAGTCGGCGCAAAGAACGGAATTCTTTTCAAGGCTGCAGCGGCTCTTGAAGAAACGGGCAAAATAAAAACCGTGGCGCTTGACAAAACGGGGACCGTGACCGAGGGAAAGCCCGTCGTAACGGATATTATATCGGACGACAAAGAAAAACTGCTTTCGCTTGCGGCGTCCCTCGAAACAAAGAGCGAACACCCCCTTGCAAAAGCAGTAACGGCAAAAGCCGAAGAAGAAAAAATCGGAATTCTCCCGTCGGAAGATTTCGAGATATATGCAGGCAACGGACTTTCGGCAAAAATTGACGGCAAAAAAATCACGGGCGGAAGTTTTTCGTTTATAAAATCGCAGATCGAAGTATCGGACGAAATTTCAGCCGAATACACGCGGCTTTCGTCGGAGGGCAAAACTCCCCTCTTCTTCACAAAGGACGGCGAAATTATCGGAATAATCGCAGTTGCGGACACTGTAAAACCCGACAGCAAGGAAGCGGTTTCGGAATTTAAGAAAATGAATATCGAAACGGTAATGATAACGGGCGACAACGAAAACACCGCAAAGGCGATAGCCGCGGAAGTCGGAATAAGCGAAATCAAAGCAGGAGTCTTACCCGACGGAAAATCAGACATCATAAAGGAACTTCAGCAGAAAAACAAGACCGCAATGGTCGGCGACGGAATAAACGACGCGCCCGCGCTCACTCAGGCGGACGTCGGAATCGCAATAGGCGCAGGAACGGACATTGCAATTTCCTCGGCGGACGCGGTGCTTACGGGCGGAAGTCTTAAGGACGCGGTAAACGCCGTAAAGATAGGCCGCGCGACGCTTACGAATATCAAAGAAAACCTCTTCTGGGCGTTTTTCTACAACGCTCTCGGAATCCCCCTTGCGGCGGGAGTTTTCACTCATATATTCGGCTGGACATTGAATCCGATGTTCGCGGCGGCGGCGATGAGCCTTTCGAGTTTCTGCGTCGTTACGAACGCATTGAGGCTCAATTTCATAAAATTAGATAAAAGACAGCAAAACCAAAATAAGAAAACGGAGGTCGGAAAAATGACTGTAAAAATCGAAGGAATGATGTGCGGACACTGCAAAGCGCACGTTGAAGAAGCGATAAGCAAGGTTTCGGGCGTTGAAAGTTACGAAGTAAGCCTTGAAAAGAAGCAGGCAGTTGTTACGGGAAATCCATCAAAAGAAGCGATAACCGCGGCGATAAAAGCGGCGGGTTACGAAGTAACGGGCATAGAAGAATAAAAATTTCAACAAAAAAATATCCACCCTCTATGGGTGGATATTTTTTTAATCGAATATTACGGGAAGTTGCGGATCTCTGTATGCCTCAAAGCACATTTTTATCTGCGCGGCGTTGTTTTTCTCTTCGGCAAGTTCTGGAAGATTTTCTTCGTCAAACCAGTCAAAGCCCGTAGTTTCGGTGTTTTCCTTAAAACTGCCGCCGATAACACTGCACCGAACGAAAATTTTGCAGACGCCGTATGGATAGACGGGCAGGTTATGCTTTGCTCTGTCGAGAACCGCGATTATCCTGTCGGCGGTAACGTCAAGTCCCGCCTCTTCCGAAACTTCCTTGACGGTGTTTTCACCGACCGAAACGTTCACGTCGCACCAGCCTCCGGGAAGAGACCATTTGCCGTTGTTTTCGCGGACAAGAAGAATTTTTCCGTCATTGAAAATCGCGGCTCGGGTGTCTATTTTCGGCGTCTGATATCCCGTTTCGTTACAGAAAAGGTCTTTTACTTTTTCGACAGAAACGTCGGTTTTATCCGAAAGCATTTCCGCCGTTATTTCGCGGATACGCTCATAGCGTTCCCTGTCGAAAGGGTCTTTGCAATAAGTCAGCCCCGCCTGAGCAAGGCTTTGCAGTTCGATTGCCCAGTCGAGCCATTTTTTCGTTTTTCATAATTAAAATTCAGGTGTGAAGATAAATACTTCGGTGCCGTGACTTTCGACTTCGCAGGAGAATTGGGTATCGAATTTGCCTGCATCGCAGTCGTTCCAGACGTTCCACAGTCTTCCTTTAACGCCTTTTGAAAGAGAAAGGTCCTCAATTTTGAAAGTGACGGGTCTCTTCTTTTTGGAGCGGTTACAAAGAGCGACAGCCCAACGCATATCGGAAAGGGGTTTTACCCATATATCCTCTTTTGTTCTTCTGTTCTGTCTTACTCTTCTGCCCTGAATACAAAGCGGGTCCTGATCAATGGCTATCATTCCCTTATGGGTAAGTATCCACTTTGTTTTTTCGTCCATTTTTCTGATGTCACAGCCTATCATAAGAGGAGCCGCCATCATGCACCAAAGCGCGAAGTTGGTCATATATTCGGTGTCGGTACAGCCGTTGCCCATCCAGTCGTTTGCCTTATGAAGACCGACGACGAGCATATCGGGGTCGTTGAAATGACCGACGCCCGCATAAGGATAAAGATCGGCGTTGCGGCAGTCGATCGCCTGCATAAAGCCCCATACGGCGCCCTCACAGCCGTCCCACTGGTCTCTTATATCAACGCCCATTCTCCACATCGGGCTCATTCCCATAGCCCAGTTCCACGGACGGTAAGAACCGTGTTCGCATATCGCATAGAGAATGTCTCTGCCCGTCTTTTTGAGAGCGCACGCCATCTTGACATATTCGGCAATAAGGTCTCTGTCGGCAGGGTCCGCCTCTGTCGGGTGATCGTCGTATTTAAGAAAATCAAAGCCCCAATCGGCGATATCCTGCGCGTCTTCGAATTCGTGTCCGACGGTTCCTGCGTCGCCGTTCCATGTCGTTGCGCCGCAACCGAGGTAAATTCCCGCTTTGAGTCCTTTCGAATGGATATAATCGGCAAGCGCTTTCATTCCGTCGGGGAAACGGTCTTTACGGATAACAAGTTTGCCGTCCTTGCCTCTTTCCTTTTCTATCCAGCCGTCGTCGAGGTTGACGTATTTATAGCCTGCGTCGTAAAGCCCCGTTTCTATCATTGCGTCGGCGGCTTCCATAATAGCCTGCTGATTGGGCTCGCAGTTCATCGAGCAGAAAGAGTTCCAGCCCATGGGAGGAAGTTTGTATTTAAGATCAGTCATAGTAAATCCTCATTTAATGGATATATTGTATATTTCTATTCCTTTTTTCGCCGCAGACCTTACGGTATTCGCCGTGCCTCCTGTGTCCCCGTTAAAAACGGAGATAAGGCGCGTCGCGTTTCTCACCATAAACTCGTTGCGGAGATGAAAACAGCGTCTGTCGTATTTTTCGCATATAAGAAAAACTTTTTCGCATCTCGATAAAATTAGGAAATATCTTTCCTTTTGCCAGCCGAAAAGCCTTTCAAACTGCTTTTTATACGGGACAGCCGCATAAAGTTTAAGTTCGGGGAAATGCGTCTTGAGGAGAAGGACTTCTTCCGCCGCCCAGGTATCGACTCCGGGAGCCATTCCCGTAACGAAAGACTTACAGCCCTTGCCCATTTCGTATTTTATCGCTTCGTGAAGTTCCGCTTTAAGGCGGAGGCAGTCGGTATCCGTTTCTCCGGTAAAACCGAGTTTGTCGGGACGATGCCCCGTAAAGGCGCACAGTTCGCCCGAAGTTATCGGGTCTTCTGCGGTAAGATATACGATATCTTTTTCCTCAGGGATAAAACGATCGAAATTTTTCATAACTTCTCCCGTTTGCAAAAAGCCGAAAAAACATAGTTCTTTCGGCTTTTTTGCATTATTTTTCAATAAATTTTATTTCTCGCTGAGTTTTTCGAATCTCTCGCGTTTAGCCTTAGCGTTTTCTTCCGCCTTTTCGAAGAGAACTTTCGCTCTTTCGGGGAAGGAACGGGTAAGAGAACTGTAACGCGCTTCGCCCATGATGAAGTCTTTGTAATCCGCGGTCGGAGCCTTGGAATCAAGGGTGAACGGATTCTTGCCTTCTGCCGCAAGAGTCGGATTGTATCTGAACATATTCCAGTATCCGCAGTCAACGGCTTTCTTCATCTCGGTCTGGCAGTTCTTCATGCCGCCCTTGATGGAGTGCATTTCACAGGGAGAGTATCCGATGATTATGGAAGGTCCGTGATATGCTTCTGCTTCGCGGATCGCTTTAAGGGTCTGATTTGCGTCGGCGCCCATTGCGATCTGTGCTACATAGACATATCCGTAACTCATCGCGATATCCGCAAGGTTCTTTTTGGCAATAGCCTTACCTGCGGCAGCGAACTGAGCGACCTGACCGATGTTGGAGGATTTGGAAGCCTGTCCGCCGGTGTTGGAGTAAACTTCGGTATCGAATACCATGATGTTTACGTCTTCGCCGGTTGCGATAACGTGGTCAAGACCGCCGAAACCGATATCGTAAGCCCAGCCGTCTCCGCCGAAGATCCAGATGGATTTCTTGGAGAGGTATTCTTTATTTGCAAGGATATCTTTGCAGAGGTCGCAGTCTGCTCCCGCAGCCTCGATAGCAGCGATAAGTTTTTCGCTTGCGGGAGTGTTCTTTTCGCCGTCGTTTACGGTTGCAAGGAATTCTTCCGCAGCTGCTTTGACATCGGCGGAAGCCTTGTCGGAAGCCGCTATTTCCTTAACGTCGCCGATAAGTCTGTCTCTGATGGTCTTCTGACCGTAGTACATACCGAGACCGTGTTCTGCGTTATCTTCAAAGAGGGAGTTTGCCCATGCGGGACCGTGGCCCTTCTTGTTTACGGTATAAGGAGAAGTTCCCGCAGGACCGCCCCAGATAGACGAACAGCCGGTAGCGTTCGAAATATACATTCTGTCGCCGAAGAGCTGTGTTATAAGGCGAGCGTAGGAAGTTTCCGCACAACCCGCGCAGGAGCCGGAGAATTCGAGAAGCGGTTTCTTGTACTGGCAGGAAACTGCGTTTATGTTAGCGGTGAGGTCAGCCTTTTCGGAAACGGAAGCAACACAGTAATCAAATACGGGCTGCTGGTCTTCCTGACTTTCTCTCGAAACCATTTTAAGGGATTTTGTCGGGCAGACGCCTACGCAGACTTCACAACCCATACAATCCATCGGAGAAATTGCGAGAGTGTAGGTGTAGTCGGTCTTGACGATGGGTTTCGGCGCTTTCTTCATGTTTGCGGGAGCGGCGGCAAGTTCGTCTGCGTCAAGAGCAAACGGACGGATAGTCGCGTGCGGGCAAACGAATGCGCACTTGTTACATTTTGCACAGGTGGTCGGATCCCATTCGGGGACCATTACCGCAACGCCTCTCTTTTCGTAAGCGGAAGCGCCCTGTTCGAATGTACCGTCAGCGTGATTTACGAAAGTGGAAACGGGAAGCATATCGCCGTCCATCTTTCCGACGGGTTTCATGATGGTGTCGACCATTTCGACAAGTTTTGCGGGTCCTTCGCTCTTTTCGGGAGCAGCGGCGTCAACTGCGTTTTTCCATTCAGCCGGAACTTCGACTTTGGTGTAAGCGCCGAAGCCTGCGTCGATAGCCTTATGGTTCATATCGACGATATCCTGACCTTTTTTGGAGAACTTCTTGGTGACGGCGTCTTTCATATACTTGATAGCCTCGTCCTTCGGAAGAACGCCTGCAAGGGAGAAGAAGGAAGCCTGAAGAATGGTATTTGTTCTCTTTCCGAGACCGATACCTGCGGCAAGGTCGATAGCGTTTACGGTGTAAAGCTGAATGTTGTTTTCGGCAATGTAACGCTTGGACTCTGCGTTGAGTTTTTCAAACAGTTCTTTTTCGTCCCACTGGCAGTTGATGAGGAATACGCCGCCGGGTTTGACGTCGTTTACCATGCGGAAGCCCTTTTCTATGTAAGAGGGGTTGTGGCAGGCAACGAAGTCCGCTTTATTGATGTAGTACGGGCTCTTGATGGGCTTATCGCCAAAACGGAGGTGAGAAATGGTTACGCCGCCCGTTTTCTTGGAGTCGTACTGGAAGTATGCCTGAACATATTTATCGGTATGGTCGCCGATGATTTTGATGGAGTCTTTGTTTGCGCCGACGGTTCCGTCGCCGCCGAGTCCCCAGAACTTGCACTCGATAGTACCTTCCGCTGCGGTATTGGGAGCCGCGGTCTCTTCGAGAGAAAGGTGGGTAACGTCATCGACGATACCGAGAGTGAACTGATGTTTGGGAGCGTCCTTTTTGAGTTCGTTATAAACAGCGAATACGCTTGCGGGAGGAGTATCTTTCGAACCGAGACCGTAACGGCCGCCGATAACTTTGATATCGCCTCTGCCCTGAGAAGCGAGAGCCGCAACAACGTCAAGGTAAAGAGGTTCGCCGAGAGCGCCGGGTTCTTTTGTTCTGTCGAGAACCGCGATCTTCTTAACGGTCGAGGGAATAGCCTCACAGAGTTTTTCTGCGGAGAACGGACGGTAAAGACGGACTTTGACAAGACCGACTTTTTCGCCTGCGGCGGTAAGGTAGTCGATAACTTCTTCCGCAACGTCGCAGATAGAGCCCATAGCGACAATGATCTTGTCCGCGTCGGGAGCGCCGTAGTAGTTGAAGAGTTTGTAGTCGGTGCCGAGTTTAGCGTTGACTTTGTTCATGTATTCTTCAACGATACCGGGAACGGCGTCGTAATATTTGTTACATGCTTCTCTGTTCTGGAAGAAGATGTCTCCGTTTTCGTGAGAACCTCTCATGACAGGTCTTTCGGGGTTCAGGGCTCTCTTTCTGAAAGCCGTGACCGCGTCCATATCGGTCATTTCTTTAAGGTCTTCGTAATCCCATACGGCGATCTTCTGAATTTCGTGAGAAGTTCTGAAACCGTCGAAGAAGTTTAAGAACGGAACTCTGCTCTTGATGGTCGCAAGATGAGCGACGGCGCCGAGGTCCATAACTTCCTGAGGGTTGGTTTCCGCAAGCATTGCAAAACCGGTCTGACGGCATGCGTAAACGTCGGAATGGTCGCCGAAAATGTTGAGGGCGTGGGACGCTACGCAGCGTGCGGAAACGTGGAATACGCAGGGAAGAAGTTCGCCCGCGATCTTATACATATTCGGGATCATCAGGAGAAGTCCCTGAGACGCAGTGTATGTAGTGGTGAGAGCGCCCGCCGCAAGAGAACCGTGAACGGTACCCGCAGCACCTGCCTCAGACTGCATTTCGATTACGTTTACCTTTGTTCCGAAGATGTTTTTGAGACCCTGAGCCGACCACTGGTCAACGTAGTCCGCCATCGGGCTTGACGGCGTTATCGGGTAGATACCCGCAACTTCGGTAAAGGCATAGGAAACATGAGCGGCAGCGTTGTTGCCGTCCATAGTTTTCATTTTTCTTGCCATAGAAAACAAACCTCCGTAGTTAAAATTTATTAAAAGAAATATCTTTTCTACTCCACATTTTAACACGATACCCGCCCTTTGTAAAGGAAATATCGGAAAATGTCATTTTTTATTTGAATTTCAGCCGTTTTCAGCGTTTTTACGGTTAAATTTTCCTCTTGAAGTCCGTTTAAGGAATGCAAACAGACAGACGAGAAGAACGAGCGGAAAAATTACCGAAGAACCGAGTCCCACGCGGAGTCCCTCGCCCTGCAGAACGAGATCTCTTTCTTCGGCGGCGTCGGAGACAAAACCCGAAAGACAGGGGCCCAAAGTACAGCCTATATCCCCGAAAAGGGCAAGAAGACCGAACATCGCGGTGCCTCCGTTCGGATACCTTTCGGCGGAAATGCTGAGCATTGCGGTCCACATGATGCTGACGAAAAATCCGGTAAGAGCGCACGCCGCAAGAGAAAGATAAGGAAGCGGCGACGACGCGACGGTTATGTAGCACGCCGTACAGCCTATCCCTGCGATTATAAGTAATTTTGAAATATCGTATTTATGTCCGAAAAGGCTGTATAAAACCCTGCCTATTCCCATTGTAAGAGCAAAGAGACAAGGTCCTAAAATATCGCCGACGACCTTATCGACGCCGAGGGCTTTTTCGGCAAAAAGACTCGACCACTGACTCATTGAAATTTCGGCAGCCCCCGCGCAGGACATCATAAGAAGAATCATAACGAAAGTAAAAGACGAGAACATCGACTTAAACGATTCTCTTTTCTCTTCGGGAACCGTTTCTTTCATCGGGACGGTCGCAAAAAGGAAAATATTTACAAACGGCAACACAGCCCAGATAAACGGAATAATATTCCAGAAGTCTTCTCCGAAAGCACGCAGGAGAAGAGTTGTAACAAGGATTACGAGCATCTGTCCCCAGCAGTAAAAGGAATGAAGAAAACTTATTCTCGAATTGCCCTTGCTTTCGTAGGCGTATTCGACCATCGGACTTACAATGACTTCGATTATTCCCGCGCCGATTCCGTAAACGGCGACAGCAATCAAAAGAGCAAGGAATTTATTTTCCATGACCGTCGGTAAAAGCCCCATAAGGCAAAGTCCGAAGCAGACAAATGCGGACGCCGCGACCGATGACGGACGGTAGCCTATTTTATCGACGAATTTTGCGGAGATAAGGTCGACGATGAACTGAAACGCGAAATTCGCAAAAATAAGAAGCGAAAGTTTTTCGTCGGAAAGACCGAAACGGTTCTGGAAGATTATAAAAAATATGGGTGCGAGGTTGTTCGCCACCGCACTCGACATATAGCCGAGGCAGCACGCCCCGACCGTCGCCCTGTAAGATTTAAGCAAAATAACAACTCCTATCGGTTTATGACGACTTCGTCAAGCGTTCTTTTCGGAACGTGGTGAATGTCGTTTCCGTCACGGTAGTAATCGGTGTTTCCGTCCTTTATATCTTCGAAGACGGCAGTCTCGTCGGCTTTTCCGAGAGCTATTACGAGGTTCGGAATAATATTTTCGGGAAGAGAAAGAGACGCCGCAAGTTTTTCGGGCGAAAAATTGCCGACAATACAGCCGTTAAACCCTTTTTCGACGGCGGAAAGCATTATCGTCTGAGCGCAGATACCGATATCCCGCAAAAACATATTGCAATTTTCGGAAACGCTTTTATCGTGACATATTACAATATATGCAACGGGTTCTTTTCCCTTGTAAGGCACGGTGATCTTCAGTTTTTTCGCAAAGCCGAGCAGCGGAAAAATTTTCCCGTTCGTTTCGTCGTCGCAGGAAATAAAATATTTTATCGGCTGCATATTCACGCTCGACGAAGAAAGTCTTGCGTTATCTATAAAAGAAAGCAGAGTTTCTTTATCTATCCTGTAAGAACGGTCAAAATTTCTTACGCTTCTGTTTTTTTCGCAAAGTTCTTTGATATTCATATTAAAACTTCCTTTCGCTACATATATTCTACCATAAACTCCGCCGTTTTTCAAGAGTCGGAATAATTGTCGGAA
>CAKSQP010000043.1 GCA_934486965.1 uncultured Eubacteriales bacterium | reverse complement strand
TCCGAAGGCAACTACTACTTCATCAACAGCACGCGTAAAGCAGTTAAGAACACATGGTATGCGTTCAGCGCTGCAAAAGCAAACGGACTCCTTCCTGCAGGCAACTACTTCTTCAATGCAGAAGGTAAACTTGTTCAGCAGTAATAATTGCTAAACTTAAGAGACGCGAACTTCGGTTCGCGTCTCTTTTTTTGACAAAAGCCGACATTTCCGGACGCGACAACAATAAAAGTTTGCATAAAAGTGAAAATTACGCCTGCCTCATGACCTTGACAATCGGTAAAGTGTTTGGTATACTTTTATTGTAATTAAATAAGTTCTCTGCTACTGACGGAATTTGCGGAGCACCGCGATGGATCAGGGAACTCTTTTCGTAAATACCCGTAACGCCGACCGTCTGGGCACACTTAGTTTTTTAGCAGAAAGAATAAGTGTGCCCTTTTTTATTATTCAGGAGGTAGGAATGAAAAAAGTCGGAATAATAATGGGAAGCGACAGCGATCTTCCCATAGTAAAGAAAACCGTTGATACTTTGAAAAATTTCGGAGTGCCTTATGAGGCGCATATCCTTTCGGCGCACAGAACGCCCGAAGAAGCCAAAAATTTTGCTGTTTCGGCAAGAGAAAACGGCTTCGGCGTTATAATTGCGGCTGCCGGAATGGCGGCTCACCTTGCGGGGGCAATGGCTGCAAACACCACTCTCCCCGTTATCGGTATCCCTTGTTCTTCAGCATATCTTGACGGCATTGACGCCCTTTTGTCGACAGTACAGATGCCTTCCGGAATTCCGGTCGCGACTGTTGCGATAAACGGGGGAGTCAATGCCGCTTTGCTTGCAATACAGATTTTGGCGATCGAAGACGGCAGCCTTGCGAAAAAACTCGCGGATAAGCGTGAAAAAGACGCCGCCGCAGTCCTTGAAAAAGATAAAAACATTGAAACAATGCTCAATAAATAACCGACAAAAAGGAGAAACAGAAATGGAAAAGAAAGAATTACTTTACGAAGGCAAAGCAAAGAAAGTTTACGCAACTGACGACCCCGAAGTGCTGCTTGTCGACTATAAAGACGACGCGACTGCGTTCAACGGTCTTAAAAAAGGCACTATCGCGGGCAAGGGCGCAGTGAACAACAGAGTAACGAACTTCATGATGCAACTTCTTGAAAAAGAGGGCGTTCCGACCCATTTCATAAAGGAACTTTCCGACAGAGAAACGCTTGTAAAGAAAGTTTCCATAGTTCCCCTCGAAGTTATAATAAGAAACGTTTCCGCAGGTTCTTTTGCAAAACGCTGCGGCGTTGAAGAGGGCATCGTCTTCAAAAAACCGACCATTGAATTCTCTTATAAGAACGACGAACTCGGAGACCCGCTGATAAATTCCTACCATGCTCTTGCTCTCGGTCTTGCAACCGAAGAAGAAATCGAAGAAATAAAGAAACTTGCTTTCAAAGTCAACGACGTAATGAAAGATTTCTTCAAAAAACTCAATGTCGACCTTATAGATTTCAAACTTGAATTCGGAAGACTTTCCGACGGCAAAATAGTCCTCGCCGATGAAATTTCCCCCGACACCTGCCGCTTCTGGGACAGCACCACCCACGAAAAACTCGATAAAGACCGTTTTCGCAGAGATCTCGGAAATGTCGAAGACGCTTACGCCGAGATGATGAAGAGAATTCTCGGTTAAGGAGACTGGAATGGGAGGATTTTTCGGAGCGGTAAGAAAAAGCGACGCTATCGCCGACGTCTTTTTCGGAACCGACTACCATTCGCATCTCGGAACTCGGAGCGGAGGCATGGCGGCTTACGCCCCTGCCGCAGGGCTTCAAAGAAGTATCCACAATATAGAAAACTCGCCTTTCAGAACGAAATTCGAGGGCATTTTTAACGAAATGAAAGGCTGTGCGGCGATCGGCTGTATCAACGATACCGATCCCCAGCCGCTGCTTATCCGTTCGAATTTCGGAACTTACGCTATCTGCGTTATCGGAATAATAAACAATTCCGAATCTCTTATAAAACAGTATCTTTCTTTTTCGGGCGGACATTTCAGCGCGATGACAGGCGGTAAAATCAACGCGACGGAACTTGTCGCCGCCCTTATAAATCAGAAATCCAACTTCACCGACGGAATAGAGTTCGCGCAGGACGCCGTCGACGGAACGGTTTCGATTTTGATTCTGACAGAGTACGGTAGCCTTATTGCCGCAAGGGATAAAGTCGGAAGACTTCCAGTAGCAATAGGCAGGAGCGAGGAGGGACACTGCGTTTCCTTTGAATCGTTTGCCTATAAAAAACTCGGCTATTCCGACTTCCGCGAACTCGGTCCGGGTGAAATTGCCGAAATCACCGCCGACAGCGTGACGGTCTTAAAAAAGCCCGACAGGAAAATGCGTATCTGCGCGTTTCTGTGGACTTATTACGGCTATCCGACCTCTTCTTATGAGGGCGTAAACGTTGAAACGATGAGATACAGAAACGGCGGAACGATGGCTGAAAACGATAAAAAGAACGGGACGCTCCCCGAACTTGATTATGTCGGCGGGGTACCCGATTCGGGAACGCCGCACGCGATAGGGTATGCAAATAAAAGCGGAATTCCGTTCGCACGTCCGTTTATAAAATATACGCCGACCTGGCCCCGCAGTTTTATGCCTGCGAACCAGACTGACAGGAACAAAGTCGCGAAAATGAAGCAGATCCCCGTTCACGAACTTATACAGGATAAAAACCTGCTGTTCGTCGACGATTCGATAGTCAGAGGCACCCAACTTCGCGAAACGGTCGAATTTCTTTATGAAAACGGCGCTTCGTCGGTGCACATGCGCTCGGCATGCCCTCCGATAATGTACGGCTGCAAATACCTCAATTTTTCGAGAGCGACAAGCGATATGGAACTTATAACAAGGTCCACCGTCGTCGAACTTGAGGGAAAAGACGGGCTTAAATATCTCGACGAATACAGCGACCCTTCGACCGAAAGGGGCAAAAATATGCGAAAGGCTATCTGCGACAAACTGCATTTCGCGTCGCTTGAATTTCAGACAATAGAGGGGCTTTCCTCTTCAATAGGCATCGAACCCTGCAAACTCTGCACTTATTGCTGGAACGGCAGGGAATAGAAAGGATTTTCAGATGAACGAAATATCAAGATCCGAAAGTTACGCCGCCGCGGGCGTTGATATTACCGCAGGTTATAAGGCGGTCGAACTTATGAAAACTCATATCGCAAGAACCCTGACGGAGGGCGTTTCGGGAAGTATCGGCGGTTTCGGCGGACTTTTCGAACTCGACCTTACGGGAATTACCCGTCCCGTTCTCGTTTCGGGGACCGACGGCGTCGGAACAAAACTGAAACTTGCGTTTCTTATGGATAAACACGACACCGTAGGCATCGACTGCGTTGCGATGTGCGTAAACGACATAATCTGCTGCGGCGCAAAACCGCTTTTCTTCCTTGACTATATCGCCTGCGGCAAAAACGTCCCCGAAAAAATTGCGGATATCGTAAAGGGCGTTGCCGAGGGCTGCGTTCAGTCGGGCGCCGCGCTTATCGGCGGCGAAACCGCTGAAATGCCGGGTTTTTACCCCGTTGACGAATACGACCTTGCGGGGTATTCGACAGGCGTTGTGGATAAAGATAAAATAATAGACAATAAAAAGATGAAGGCGGGCGACATTATCGTAGCCCTGCCGTCAAGCGGCGTTCATTCGAACGGCTTTTCTCTTGTAAGAAAGGTTTTCGACGTTGAAAACGCCGATATAAAATCTCCCGTTTCGTCTCTCGGCGGAAAAAGTCTTGGTGAAACACTTCTTTGCCCGACGAAAATATATGTTAAGCCCGTTCTTGCACTGCTTGAAAAGGTGAACGTCAGAGGAATTTCCCATATAACAGGCGGCGGCTTTTACGAAAACATTCCGAGAAGTATTCCCGACGGACTTTGCGCGGAGATCGAAAAAGAGTCGGTAAGAGTTCTTCCGATATTCGACCTTATAAAGAAAACCGGCAACATTTCCGAAAGAGATATGTTCAACACTTTCAATATGGGCGTCGGAATGAGTATCGTCGTTCCCGCAGAAGAGGCGGATACCGCGCTCTCTATTCTCCGCGAAAACGGCGAAGACGCTTATGTTATCGGAAAAATAGTCGAAAGCAAAGAAAAAATCATTCTTAAATGAGGATAAAAATGAAAAAAGCGAAAATCGCCGTCCTTGTTTCGGGCGGAGGAACAAACCTGCAGGCGCTTATAAACGCCGAAAAAAAAGGCGTTATAAAAAGCGGGGAAATAGTGCTTGTCGTTTCGGATAACCCGACGGCTTTCGCGCTTACAAGAGCCGAAAAAGCGGGGATAAAAACCGCAGTCGTTTCAAAAACGGAATATAAAGACAGCGGGGTTTTCGAAACAGCGCTCTTAAAAATCCTTGACGGTGTCGACCTTGTGGTGCTGGCGGGTTTTATGAAAATCCTGAGCGCCGATTTCGTCCGTCATTTCGAAAACCGAATGATAAACGTTCACCCGTCCCTTATCCCGTCTTTTTGCGGAGAAGGGTATTTCGGACTCCGCGTCCACCGTGCGGCGCTTGAAAAAGGCGTAAAAGTAACGGGCGCGACGGTCCATTTCGTAAACGAAATACCCGACGGCGGCAGGATAATAATGCAGAAAGCCGTAACTGTCAAAGACGGCGACACTCCCGAAACACTTCAAAAACGCGTCATGCGGCTTGCCGAATGGAAAATTCTTCCCGAATCGGCGGAAAAGGTCTGCGCCGCAATAGTAAAAGGAGAAAAAATATGAACGGATATAAAATAAACGGTATTGCGGAACTGATAAAAGGGAACAGTTACGTCGGCAGGGGGATCGTTATCGGAAAAAGCCCCGACGCGAAAAAGGCGTGTTTTGCATATTTCATAATGGGCAGAAGCAACAACAGCCGAAACCGTATCTTCGAAGAAAAGGACGGCGCGGTCTTTACAAAGCCTTTTGACGAGACGAAAGTCGAGGATCCGAGCCTTATAATCTACGCCGCAGTTCGGAAATATCAGAATAAAGTGATCGTTACAAACGGCGACCAGACAGATACCGTTTACGACGGTCTTTCGGCGGGCGAAAGTTTTTCTAAAGCCCTTTCCCGCCGCGAATTCGAACCCGACGCTCCGAATTTCACTCCGAGAATAAGCGGACTTCTGACTTTTGAGAACGGCGATTTTTCCTATGAAATGAGTATTCTCAAAAGCGCCGACGAAAAAGGTTCGGCTTGCAGCCGCTATACTTTTTCCTATCCTTCGCTTTCCGGTATCGGACATTTTATTCATACTTACGTCTGCGACGGAAACCCTCTTCCGACTTTTGAGGGCGAACCCGAAAGAATTGCAATTCCCGACAGTATCGATGAATTTACCGACAGCCTCTGGGAAAACCTTGACAGCGAAAATAAAATTTCACTTTACGTTTCCTATACAGATATCAAAAGCGGAAAAGAAAAAACGAGACTTATAAATAAAAACCGTTAAGGAGAAAAAAATGCAGTCAAATAAAGACAGATATATTTCACCTCTTTCCACACGCTACGCGTCCGACGAAATGCAGTACGTTTTTTCGGAGAATTTCAAATTCCGCACTTGGAGAAGACTCTGGATTTCTCTTGCAAAAGCGGAAAAGGCTCTCGGGCTTAATATCACCGACGATCAGATAGCCGAAATGGAAAAATATAAGGACGATATAAATTACGACGTTGCCGAGGCGCGGGAAAAGGAAGTCCGCCACGACGTGATGAGCCACGTCTATGCTTACGGAAAACAGTGTCCCGAAGCCGAGCCTATAATTCACCTCGGTGCGACGAGTTGTTATGTCGGAGACAATACCGACGTTGTGATCTTAAAAAAAGCGTCGGAAATAATCCTGAAAAAAGCCGCCGCCGTCCTTAAAAACCTTACCGATTTTGCCGAAAAATATAAGGATATGCCCTGCCTTGCATATACCCATCTTCAGCCCGCACAACTCACGACCGTCGGCAAAAGAGCGACTTTGTGGGCAAACGAACTTATAACAGACATTGAAAATCTTGAATTCCAACTTAAAAACCTTAAACTTCTCGGCTCAAAAGGCACGACGGGCACTCAGGCAAGTTTTATGGAACTTTTCGACGGCGATGAAGAAAAGATAAAGAAACTCGAAAAAATGATCGCCGAAGATATGGGCTTTGAAAAATGCGTTCCCGTTTCGGGGCAGACCTATTCGAGAAAGACCGACGCTTATTTCCTTTCCGTTCTTTCGGGTTTTGCTCAGAGCGCCTGCAAATTCGCGACCGATATGAGAATTCTGCAGTCCTTTGAAGAAATGGAAGAGCCTTTCGAAAAAACGCAGATAGGTTCGTCGGCAATGCCTTATAAACGCAACCCGATGCGCTCCGAAAGAATTTGCGCGCTTTCCCGTTTCGTTATCGCCGACTATATAAACCCCGCGATGACCTCGGCGACGCAGTGGTTTGAGCGAACGCTCGACGACAGCGCAAATAAGCGCCTAGCGGTCTCCGAAGCGTTCCTTGCGGTCGACGCAATTCTTAATATCTATATGAACGTTAGTTCGGGTCTTGTCGTTTACGATAAAGTCGTGGAACGCCGCGTTATGGAAAAACTTCCGTTTATGGCGACCGAAAACGTCATGATGGAATCCGTAAAAAGAGGCGGAGACAGACAGTCTCTTCACGAAATTATCCGTGTTCATTCCCATGCCGCCGCCGCAAAAGTAAAACTTGAGGGCGGACAGAACGACCTTATAGAAAGAATGGCAAACGACGAAAATATTCCTCTTACAAAAGAAGAAATTCTGTCACAACTCGACCCGAAAAAATATATCGGCAGAAGCCCGTCTCAGGTCGAAGAATTTATAAAGAATATCGCAAAACCCGTTATCGACAGATATTATTCTGCGGATACCGTCTCGGAACTTCACATATAAAGGAGATAAAAATGAAAGAATTTGAGTTAAAGTACGGCTGTAACCCCAACCAGAAACCCGCCCGCATTTTCATGGAAAACGGCAAAGAACTTCCGATAAAAATTTTGAGCGGAAAACCCGGTTACATCAATTTTCTCGACGCTTTTAACGGCTGGCAACTCGTTAAAGAATTAAAAGAGGCGACGGGACTTTCCGCGGCGACCTCCTTTAAGCATGTAAGTCCGACGTCCGCCGCCGTCGGTATCCCTCTTCCCGAAAAACTCAAAAAAGCCTGCTTTGTCGACGATATAGAGGGGCTTGACCTGTCTCCTTTGGCGTGTGCTTACGCGAGAGCGAGGGGAACCGACAGAATGTGTTCCTACGGCGACTGGATATCTCTTTCCGACGTCTGCGACGAAACGACCGCACGCCTTATTTCAAGGGAAGTTTCGGACGGCGTTATCGCTCCGGGATATACTGCCGAGGCTTTGGAAATTCTCAAACAGAAAAGAAAAGGAAACTACAATATCGTTGAGATCGACCCCGACTACGTTCCCGAAAAAATCGAACATAAACAGGTTTTCGGCATTACTTTCGAGCAGGGCAGAAACGATTTCAAAATAGATAAAGACCTTCTTAAAAATATAGTTACCGAAAACAAGGATATCCCCGAAAATGCGGTAAGAGATCTTATTGTCTCTCTCATCACCCTCAAATACACCCAGTCGAATTCCGTCTGCTACGCTTACGACGGACAGGCGATAGGCGTCGGCGCGGGTCAGCAGTCAAGAATTCACTGTACCCGTCTTGCAGGCACAAAAGCCGATACATGGTTCCTGCGCCAGAGCGATAAAGTCCTTTCTCTTCCCTTTAAGCCCGAACTTTCACGTCCCGAAAGAGACAATGTTATCGACGGTTACATAAATAAAAACGAAGACGACGTCTGTGCGGACGGCAACTGGCAGAAATATTTCACGACCCGCCCCGAACCGTTTACCGCCGAGGAGATAAAAGCGTATCTCAAAACCGTCGACGGCGTTTCTCTCGGCTCCGACGCGTTTTTCCCGTTCGACGACAACATCGAGCGTGCGAGAATGAGCGGCGTTAAGTATATCGCCGAACCGGGCGGCTCGATAAGAGACGATATCGTTATAAAATGCTGCGATAAACTCGGAATCGCAATGGCATTTACGGGAATGAGACTTTTCCATCACTAAGAGGTAAAATATGAAAATTTTAGTTGTCGGCGGCGGCGGAAGAGAACACGCCGTTATAAAAAAGATAAAAGAAAACAGGGAAGTCTCTGAAATTTTCGCGCTTCCCGGAAACGGCGGAATAGCCTCAGACGCCGTTTGCGTTGACATAAAGGCTACCGATATCGAAAATATCGTCGGATTTGCAGTCGAAAACAAAATAGACTACGCGATAGTCACCCCCGACGACCCCCTTGTCCTCGGCTGTGTGGACGCGCTCGAAGAAAAAGGAATTCCCTGTTTCGGACCGCGCAAAAACGCCGCGATAATCGAGGGAAGCAAGGTCTTTTCGAAAAACCTTATGAAAAAATACAATATCCCGACCGCGGAATACGAGGTTTTCACCTCCGCAAAAGACGCTCTCGAATATGTCAAGACCGCACCTATCCCGACCGTTATCAAGGCGGACGGCTTGGCTCTCGGCAAGGGCGTAATTATCGCGCAGACCCGCAAAGAGGCGGAAGACGCCGTTATCTCCATAATGGAGGATAAGAAATTCGGCAAAAGCGGCGACAGCATCGTTATCGAGGAATTTTTAACGGGTCCCGAAGTTTCCGTTCTTTCTTTTACCGACGGAAAAACCGTCGTCCCGATGGTCTCTTCAATGGACCACAAAAGAGCGGGGGACGGCGACACGGGACTCAATACCGGCGGAATGGGAACGGTTGCCCCGAACCCGTATTATACGGAAGAAATTGCGGCGGAATGTACGGAAAAAATCTTCCTGCCTACAATTAACGCCATGAACAGCGAAAACAGAACCTTTAAGGGCTGTCTTTATTTCGGACTTATGCTTACCGAAAAAGGCCCCAAAGTTATAGAATACAACTGTCGGTTCGGCGACCCCGAAACTCAGGTCGTCCTGCCGCTTCTTGAAAGCGATCTTTTAACGGTAATGAAAGCCGTGACCGACGGAAAACTTTCCGAGACGGAAGTAAAATTCAGAAATCAGAGCGCCTGCTGTGTCGTTATGGCATCAAAGGGCTACCCCGTTTCTTATGAAAAGGGTTATGAAATAACCATACCCGACGAAATTAAGGATAGAGTCTTCGTCGCGGGCGCAAAACTTGCGGGCGGCAGACTTCTTACCGACGGCGGCAGAGTTTTAGGTGCTGTTTCGACTGCCGAAACGCTTGCGGAAGCGATAGAAAAAGCATACGCCGTCGCTGAAAAAATTTCCTTTGAAAACGCGTATTACCGCCGCGATATCGGCAGAAAAGCATTGGAGGCTGTGAAGAAATAATGGTTTACAGAGTATTTGTCGAAAAGAAAAAAGGTCTTCGCGCGGAAGCCTCGTCTCTTCTTGCCGACGCGAAAAATCTGCTTGGCATAAAAACGCTTGAAGACGTCAGGGTAATAAACAGATACGACGCCGAAAATATTTCGGAAGACATTTTTGAGTATGCGAAGAAGACCGTTTTCTCCGAACCCCAACTCGACGATATTTCGTCCGATATTGATTTTGAAAACGGAAAAGTCTTTGCCGTTGAGTTTCTGCCGGGGCAGTTCGACCAGCGTGCGGACAGCGCCGCGCAGTGTATCCAGATGATCTCCCGCGGTAACCGCCCGACCGTTAAGACCGCGAAAATATACGTTCTTTACGGCGACCTTTCCGAAAAGGACATTGCCGAAATAAAAAAATACGTTATAAACCCCGTCGAAACAAGGGAAGCGGGACTTGAAAAGCCCGACACGCTAAAGACCGAATATAATATCCCGACCGAAGTAAAAACGCTTGACGGTTTCACTTCTCTTTCCCGCGAAGAACTTGAGAACTTCATAAAAGAATACGGACTTGCAATGGATATCGACGATATTCTCTTCTGCCGCGACTATTTCGTTTCGGAAAAAAGAGACCCGACGATAACCGAAATAAGAATGATTGATACTTATTGGTCGGACCATTGCCGCCATACGACTTTCGGCACGGTTATCGACAGCGTAAAATTCGAAGACGAACTTCTCGAAAACGCTTACGCCGATTATATAAATACGAGAAAAGAACTCGGAAGAACAAAGCCCGTCTGCCTTATGGATATCGCAACCCTTGCGGTAAAATATCTTAAAAAAGAGGGAAAACTCGACAAACTCGACGAATCGGAAGAGATAAACGCCTGCACCGTCAAGATGAAAGTTACTGTCGACGGAAAGGACGAGGACTGGCTGCTTTTATTCAAGAACGAAACTCATAACCACCCGACCGAAATAGAACCTTTCGGAGGGGCTGCGACCTGTATCGGCGGCGCGATAAGAGACCCCCTTTCGGGAAGATCTTACGTGTACGGCGCGATGAGAGTAACGGGAGCCGCCGACCCCTTAAAGCCCGTTAAAGATACGATAAAAGGCAAACTTCCTCAGCGAAAAATAGTCACGACCGCCGCCGCAGGCTATTCCTCCTACGGAAATCAGATAGGACTTGCGACAGGTGTCGTCGACGAAATTTATCACGAGGGCTACGCCGCAAAGCGTATGGAAATAGGCGCCGTTATTGCGGCAACTCCCGCCGAAAACGTGAGAAGAGAGCGTCCGATTGCGGGAGACGTTGTAATTCTGCTCGGCGGAAGCACCGGCAGGGACGGCTGCGGAGGGGCGACAGGCTCTTCGAAATCGCATACCGCCTCATCTCTTGAGACCTGCGGGGCGGAGGTCCAGAAAGGAAACGCTCCCGAAGAAAGAAAACTCCAGCGCCTTTTCAGAAATAAAGAGGCGTGCTTAATGATAAAGCGCTGCAACGATTTCGGGGCGGGCGGAGTGTCGGTCGCTATCGGCGAACTTTCCGACGGGCTTGATAT
>CAKSQP010000042.1 GCA_934486965.1 uncultured Eubacteriales bacterium | reverse complement strand
CCACCCTAGTGTCGCCCGAGAAGTCCTATTGTTTGAGCCGCCTTATTGTTCGAGCCGCCCTATTGCCCGAACCGCCCTATTGTTCAAGCCGCCCTATTGTCGTCCGAGCAACCCTATTGTTCGAGCCGCCATGTCTGCCCAGAGCAAAAGCCGAGGTCAAAACCTCGGCTGTGGTGTGCGTTAAAATGTTTCACATGAAACATTTTGCTTTTTGAACCGTCAGATTGTTTCATATGAAACATTTTATTATTCCGAGCGTCGGATTGTTTCACGTGAAACATTTTCGCCTTTAATTTTTGAAGAGCGATTTCAGGGCGGCAGCGGTCTCCCCGTCAAAGGACGAGCCGTTCTGTTTCTTTATTTCAAAGTTTCCGTTTTCCGCACAGTATATCGGAACTTGAAGTTCAATAAGGACTTTTGCCGTGTCTTCCGTGAAATAGCAGTTTTTGCCCGAAGTTCCCGTTCGGAGCGCCGTCACTTCGTTTTCCGGAATGAGTTCACCGAGTTTTGTGTCGGTTATGAACGCCGCGGATTTTCCGTCAGCCGTTACGGTTTCATACTGTTCCTTTAACGACAGATAAAGATTTTTTGCCGGATTTCTCAAAATAATATCTGCGGTATTTACAAAAATCGCTTCCCTGTTCTTTTCTCTGCTGTCTGTTTTTTCGGCTTTCAGATTTTCGGAAACAGATTTTATAAAAGACAGGTTTTCCGCCGTCGCCTCGGAAAAATCAAAGCAGATACGGGAGATGTTCGCGCTTTTTGCGATCTCCTCCGCGAACGTTTTTCTGTTTTCTTCGGTAAGATCTTCTTCATAGACGGTAAATCCGACTTTGCTTTCGGTCGTATCCGAAAGATAGGAAACGAAAAAGTCAAGCGGAATATCGTTTTCCCATGTCGTCGCATAGATGTCGGCGCCGACCGTTTCCGAAACGGCGTATGGGTCGTAGAAACCTCGGTAAACTGCGGTTTTGGTGTCTTCGACTCCGCCGAAAACAAGTTCGGTCGGACAGTTCGGGTCTGCCTTTTTGAAAATGTTGACCGTCTCTTTGCAGAAATCGGAAAGTGTTTTCTGCTTAAACGTTTTCCATTCGTAAAGACAGGTCGAAGTGAGTTTTTTCGGGTCTTCGTTTTTCAGGTCGTCAAAAGAAGAAAGCGAAAACGGATAATTTTCCGAAAAGGCGTCGGTCGTTTTATATTTCTCCGAAAGGTAGGAAACGAATGCCGAAATTGCGCTCTCCGAATAGTCGACGTCTGCGTCCGCGGTATATCCCGAATCGCCGAAAGGCGAGGTTATGACCCTGAAAAGCACCGTTTTGTCGGAATATTTTTCGCTGAAATGAACGGCAAACGCCGAGACCGTATCGTATATGGTTTCAAGGTTTTCCTTTTTGGTAAGAGACGGGAAATCCTTTCGCGATTCGTCGTAGGCGTACACTTCTCCGTCCGCGGTCTTCTGAAGTTCGAGGTCTTCTTTGAAAGAAAGCCCGTTTGTCCAGAGGACAAGCGTCGCGCCGACCGAAAAGCCCGCGTTTATTATCTGATCGACCACGCTGTCGACAAAGGTCCAGTTGTATTTTCCCTTTTCGACCTCAAAGGACGACCAGAGAATCCCGAAATCTATGTAACCGAGTCCCGAATCTTTATAAGGCTCGATAAATTCGGAAATATCCCCGTCTTTTCCGATCTCGAAACTCCACAGTTCAAGCCCCGTCATAGGTTCGTCGGACGTCGCTTTTACCGTTTGTTCTTCCTCTTTTTTATCGGAAAAATCGGAATTCTGTATTTTGTTTCCGCAGGCAGAGACCGAAAGGATCATTGCCGCGGTAAGGACAAATAAAAGAAATCGTTTCATATTTTCTCCCAAATATCACATATCGTGATAATAGTTACACCCAAGGCAAAACCATGGGTGCTTTTTTCAGAAATTAAGGAATTTTTCTTCGCCGTAAAGTCTGGTTATCTCTTCGGCACAGCGGTAGATATCTCCGCAGGAAAGAGTTATAAATATATCGCCGGGACGTGCCATTTCCTTTACTCTGTGGGCAACGGACGTATAATCGGGGATATATTCCGCATTCGTCAGGTTTTTAACGACGTCTTCGGCGTAGATATGATAGTCGTCGTTTGTTTCCCTTGCAGCGTAAATCGGCGTTACGATAACATGGTCGAACTGCGAAAGGACTTCGACGAACTCTTTCATAAGCATTTTCGTTCTCGAAAAGGTGTGCGGCTGGTGAATTGCGATGACCCGCTTGAAACCGAGGCTTCTTGCGGTGTCGAGAGTTACTTTGTAGGCGTCGGGGTGGTGCGCGTAGTCGTCGGCGATAACGGCGCCGTTTACTTTGCAGTAATATTCAAAGCGTCTGCCGACGCCCGTAAACTTTTTGAGCCCCGCGACGATTTTTTCGGCGGGAATTCCGTAGGTGTATGCCGCCGCAAAAGCCGCTGTCGCGTTGACGACGTTGTGTTTTCCGGGAATTGAAAGCGAGATATGCGTTCTGTTTCCGCCGTAAACGACGTCGAAAGAATAAAGTCCGCAGTCGCAGGAAAGGTTTTCGGTGTGAAAATCGCCTTTGTCAAAACCGAAAGTCAGGACTTTGCCGTCGTATTTGCGAAGAGAGAGCATTTTCTGCGAATTTTCGTTTTCGGCATTGAGGATAACCGTGCCGTCGGGACGGGTGTTGTCGAGATATTTTCTGAAAGAATGAAGGAGATTATCAAGCGTTTTGAAATACTCCATGTGATCTTCCGCGATGTTTGTAATAACCGAGATCGTCGGACGGAAATGCAGATACGATTCCTTGTATTCGCAACTTTCGAAAACGCAGACCTCGTCGCCGCCCGCGAGGAAACTCGAATCGGACCTTTTCATGTGTCCGCCTATAATTGCCGACGGGTTTTCGACCCCCTCTTCCATGATAGAAGTTATCATTGAAGAAGTCGTTGTTTTGCCGTGGGTTCCCGCAACGCCTATTGTCGTTTTGTAGCCGTCCAGAATATGCCCTAAAAGAACGGCTCTTCTGAAAACGGGGATATTCTTTTCAGCCGCCGCGATGATTTCGGGGTTTGTGTCGGCAATGGCGTCGGTCTTTATTATGATATCGGGGTCTTCTTTGTAAATATTTTCTTTTTTCTGCCCGATATAGCATCTGACGCCCGCTTTTTCAAGATGTTCGATATAGTGGCTTTCCTGCATATCCGAACCCGAAACGTCGTAGCCTCTGTTTTTCATTATTTCGGCAAGGCTCGACATTGAAGAGCCGCCTACCCCTATAAAGTATATTTTTTTTGCGCCGGAAATATCAAAATCCATAATTTGTCTCCCTCCGCATAAGGCCGCGGCGCGCCGTAATGTATAAAACAGGAAAAACCGAAGAATAATCGTATTATCACCCGAAAAGGAGAAAAAATATGATCATCACCGATATAAATGTAAGAAAACTGTACGATAACAAAAAACTTTCGGCGGTCGTTTCCGTGACTTTCGACAATTCTTTCGTCGTCCACGATATAAAAGTCATAAAGGGGTTTGACAGAATGTTTGTCGCAATGCCGAGCAAACGGACGTCCGACGGCAGGTTTTCCGACGTCGCGCACCCCGTGACCCGCGAACTCCGCCGCGAGATAGAGGTAAAGGTCCTTGACGCCTATAATACCGCCGTAAAAGAATTATAGTTTCGTGATTTCGGCAAGTCTGCCTGTAAGACTGTCGGGAAATGCGAAAAGTATTCCGTTTTCGGCAAGTTCCCGCCCACTTATATTATATCCTTTATCAAAACCGTTTGTGCGGAACGCTCCGACGTACTCCACGCGGTATTCGGCGTTTTCGTCAATGTTTTTCGGAACGACTTTAAGCCCGTGACAGCCGTTTTCCATGTGGAGCGCCGCGATAAGCGATCTGTTTTCTCCGGCAAGTTGCCATACAATGTCGCTCTTTCTGTCGGAATGAGGTCTTTTCGGGGTAAGGGAGACAAGCGTCGCCTTTTCGACGAAAGGTCTTGTTTCTTTCCAGAAATCTATCATTTTTTTGAGTTTTCCGACCGTTTCCTCCGAGAACGAGGCGATGTCCGCTGTATATCCGAGCCCCGACATTATCGAAAACGCTTCGAGATATTCGACGGGCAGTTCGACGGTCGTATCCCACGCTCCGTCGGTCGCGGAAAGCAGACGAACGTCCGTTTTCTCATTTTTATAGTATCTTCTCGCAACGCCCGAAACCTCGCACAGCGCAAGCCATTTCGTCATGAACCGCGGCGGGATACGCTCAAACGCGCCGTCAATTATTCTTGCATTTAAGAACGGCTGTTCGATATCGGAAGTGAAAACACTGTCGTAATGCAAAAGGGACGAAAGGTCGGTGCGGAGTCCCCCACTTGAGCAACATTCGAAAAATACCTGCGGAAGTTCTTTTCTGAGCCTGTCCATCAAAGAATACCAGCCGGTATAATATCTGTAAAACGACGAGCCGGTCGGGTCATGGGCAAGCGCCGCGTTATAGTCGAATTTCACGAATTCCACGCCGTACTTTTCCACATTTTTCTTTATAATGTCGAAAAGTTTGTCGCACGCCGCTTTTTTCGAGAAATCGTAAAGGGCGTTTGAACCGTCAAGAGATATGAAAAGGTCGGGAGACGAGGTATAGAATTCCGACGACTTCGTAACTCTTTCGGGTTCGAACCAAAGTCCGAATTTAAGACCCTTTGAGCGTACATAATCGGCAAAATCTTTCATTTTGCCCTTGAAATTCGTCTTTTCGTTTTCGAACCAGTTTCCGCACTGATTGTACCAGCCCTCGGTTTTGTCGCCGAACCAACCCGAGTCGACGACGAAATATTCAAGACCGAGTTTTGCCGCGGCGTCGACCTGTTTTTTGAGTTTTTCGGGGTCGAGATTTTCGAAATCGAGAAACCATGTGTTATATAAAAGCGGCATTCTTTTCGCGTCGGTCTTTTTGCCGAGGATATATTTATGGATCTTCTCCTGACCGCAGTCCGACGGGTCGGCTCTGTAAAACACTATCTCGGGGAGCGGAATTTCTTCGCCCGCAGAAAGCGTCATGTTAAGTCCGTCGTCGCAAAGACCCATGTCGAGGAGCAAAACTTCTTTCTGTCCCGAAAAACGGCGAAGCCCGCTAATCTTCCACTGTCCGACGGGGAAAATGTGGAAAGAAAGTCCGTAACCCTGATTTTTTTCTTTAAGGCAGATAAACGGCTGTGCGTCCTGCGTCGTGCGTATGCCGTTATTCGAAAGGGTGAAGTTTCCGCTTATCGGACGGACTTGGGTCTCGTTTTCACCGCACCAGCCGCCCTCCTGCATAACGGTATCAAAATTCCCGCCCGAAATTACAAAACGCGAAAGGCAGGAAAAAATTCTGCTCTCTTTGTCTCGCAGATTTTTTATTCTGTCCGCCCTCGTCCAGACGCCGTCTTCGTAAGAAAATGCCGCGGTATAACGGGTGTAAGGCGTGTCGAAAGAAACTTCGACGCCGTTTTCCGTTTCGTTAAACGAAGAAACGGTGAAGTTTTCGCCGCAGTAATATCCGCTTTCGTCCGAAAGAACGCAAAGACCGCAAAGACCCGGTTCGGGAAAGGTCGATCCTCCGAGGAAATTGTAAATTTCGGAAATTGCCGCCGTATTTTCGTCGACTTCGACTGTGATGCCGTGTTTTGAAAATCTTCTGTAATCCATAACGTCTCCTTAATATCCGCTTGTCAGTTCTTCGGGTTTATCGTTTTCGACCCATTCTTCCCGGACGTCGATAACCCTGTAATCCGTCGGGGTGTCCCTTACGACGACGGTGGAAATTCCCGCGTTTATAACAAGTCTTTTGCACATCGAGCAACAGGTTGTCCCCGCGATAAGTTCGTGCGTTCCGTATTTTACTCCGACAAGGTATAAGGTCGAGCCGAGCATTTCTTCCCTTGACGCCGCGATTATCGCGTTTGCCTCGGCGTGGACCGAACGGCAGAGTTCGTAGCGTTCGCCCGCGGGAATATTGTATGCCTGACGGAGACACGAGCCTATGTCACAGCAGTTTTTTCTTCCTCTCGGAGCGCCCGCATACCCCGTGCTTATTATCGTGTCGTTTTTTACGATGACCGCGCCGAAAAGACGGCGGAGGCACGTTCCCCTTTCGCAGACCGCTTGCGCGATATCGAGATAATAGTTCGTTTTGTCCGTTCTTGTATTTCCCATAATTCCTCCGTCAGTCAAGTTCGTTTTTCTTCATGAAAACAGCCGCGAAAACAGTGAAAACAACGGTTATCGGATAGCCTATTATCCATGCGCCGAACGGCAGAGAGACGAAAGCCGCGACGGCGTAGAAAACGGCAAGGGCGAGAAACACCCATGTAAAAATATAAAAAATAACGGCGACGGTATGTTTTTTGTTTTCCTCTGCAACGCTTCCCAGAGCGCGGCAGAAAAACTGGAGAACAACGAACGTAAGCCCCGAAAAGACGAGCGCTCCGTTTTCATAGACGTAATTTACGCCCGTGAGTATAAAACGGAAAATATCGCTGTCCGCAAAGGTCGTTGCTTTCGGCAGAAGTTCCTTGAATTCCGAGGCGTAGCCTATAAAGTTGAGGAACGCCAGCACCGACGCCGAAACGGACGCCTCTTTGAACCAGCCTCCGTTTTTTTCGAGTTTACTGCCGACATACCAGAGGATAAGCAGTCCGACAAAAGCGGGCAGAATATCGGCTGATACCGACTGCGTAAACTGATACTGATAGGAAAATACCGAGAAAAATACACCGAGCAAAAACCATACAGTCATTTTTAGTCTCCTATTCTTATTTCTCCCTTTTTTAGGGCGCTGTCTTCCTTTATTTTGAATTTCCTTCCCGTTTTTTCTTCGAGAAAAACGAGATTTGCTCTTTTGTTGCCGACGGCTTTCGAGATGTCGCCCTGCGGGACGTAAACCGTGTTCCCGTCATTTTCCGAAACCGCCGAAAGCAGTTTTTTAAGATAAATTTTCTGTCTTACGAGTTCTCCGAACGCGGGGTGGTACGGTCCCGCGATAACTCCGCCGTTTTGCGAAAGGTCGGAGGAGTGAAGCCCCGTTTTTATGATTTTTATGCCCTTTTCTTCGAACTTCGGAACGTACTCCGCGCAGATTTCGATCGCCTTGTCGACGGTCAGCGGAACGAATTCTCCGCTTTTGTAAAGTTCTTCGAGGGGTGTTTCGGAAATTACCACGCAGGGGTAAATGCGAACGCCGTCGGGGTTAAGAGAAAGCGCGGTCTCAAAAGTCTTTTTTACTGTTTCGTCGGTGTCTCCGTAAAGACCCGGCATAAGTTGCAGGACAAGTTCGAAATTCCTGTTTTTTATCATCGCAACGGCGTTAAAAGTGTCCTTTGCGGTATGTCCGCGCCTTGACTTTTCGAGAACGCCGTCGTCAAACGACTGACAGCCGAGTTCGATTGCGGTAACGCCGTATTTTTCCAGAATGTCGAGGATATGCTCCGAGATCGCGTCGGGTCGGGTCGAAAGCCTTATTCCCGTTATCCGCGGCGAATTTTTGAGAAAGAAGTTCGCCTGCTCAAGGTAGGATATCATTCTGTCCTCTTCGATCGAGGTAAAAGTGCCGCCGAAAAAGGCGATATCGACCGAAGAAAACTTTTCGCCGAGATTTTCAACGGCTTCGGCAAGAAACGGGGTTATGTTTTCGGGAGGCGTTTTCGCTCCCGAAATTTTTTTCTGATTGCAGAAAATACATTGGTTCGGACAGGCGAGATGCGGCACGAAAACGGGGATAGTCGCGTGTTTTTCCATTTTATAAGCCCATCAGAGCGAGGGCTTTTTTCGCCGCCATCTGTTCGGCGTGCTTTTTGGACGAACCCTCTCCCTCGCCTATGCAGTTGGTGTTTAAGAATACCTTGCAGACGAATTTTTTGTCGTGGTCGGGTCCGCTTTCCGAAACTATTTCGTAGGAAAGCCGCTCTCCCTTGTTTTTCTGGATTATTTCCTGAAGTTTTGTTTTGTAGTCGCCCGTTACGGTCTTGTCGACTTCGTTTTTGTCGAAAAAGCCGAGAATGAATTTTTTGACCGTTCCGAAGTCGGAATCGAGGAACATCGCTCCGAGAAGCGCTTCAAACGCGTCCGACAAAGTTGAGGGTCTGTCCATTCCCGCCTCTTTTTCCCCTTTTCCGAAAAAGATGAAATGGCCGAGATCTATTTTTTTCGCGTAGCCGTAAAGCGCCTCTTCGCAGACAAACCTTGCCCTGAAACGCGTCAGGTGTCCTTCGTCTTCGTTTACCGTTCTGAAAAGATGTTCGGCGCAGGAAAGGGAAAGCACGGCGTCTCCCAAAAATTCGAGACGTTCGTTGTTTCCTATTCCGAGGTGCGGGTGCTCGTGAACGTAACTTGAATGAAGAAGCGCGTTCACCAAAAGTTTTTTGTCTTTGAAAGTATATCCTATTTTGTTTTCGAGCCGGTCTATTCCGGCGGTTTTATAAAGATTTTCCATTTTTTTATTCGCCGAAAAGCTGGTTTTCGATATGGTCGGAAAGTTCGCCTATCGTGTCGATTTCCGAAATTTCTTCCATCGTGAGTGAGATGTCGAACTCTTCCTCAATTATCATCAGCAGTTCCTGCAGGTCCTCCTCTTCCGCTTCAAGATCCTCCGAAAAGGAAGTCTTTCTTGTAAGGGTGTCCTTTTCGACCTGAAAAATATCAGCTATAAAATCACAAAATCTTTCGAATACCATGGTGTTATTTGCTCTCCTCTTCCTTTGACAGTGCCTTTTCGATTACTGAAATTGCGTCTCCTTTTGCGAAGTTTACCGCCTGCCTTACGGCGCTCTTAAATCCTCGCGCGTCGGAGTTTCCGTGCGCTTTTATTACCGGCTTCTGAAGTCCCAGAAGGACCGCTCCGCCGACTTCTTTATAGTCAAGGCTCTTCTTTAATTTTTTGATGTTTTTCATAACAAGAAGCGCCGCGATCTTTGAAAGAAAACCGCTTGTGAAGAGATCCTTGAGCATTTTCATAATGAGAACGCCGAACCCCTCGCAGCCTTTTAATATAAGGTTTCCCGCAAATCCGTCCGCGACGAAAACGTCACATTCGCCGAGCATAAGTCCTCTGCCCTCGACGTTTCCGATAAAGTTGATGTCTTTTCTTTCTTTGAGAAGAGCGTGCGCCGCGACGACCGTTTCGGTTCCCTTTGTTTCTTCGGTTCCGTTATTCGCAAGCCCTACTCTCGGGTTTTTTATGCCCTCGGCGTTTTCCATATAAGCCGAACCCATGACCGCGAACTGTTCAAGCATTTCGGGACGGCATTCGGTGTTCGCTCCCGCGTCGACTATCATCGTCTTTCCGCCGTTTGTCGGGAAAATGGGGGCAAGCGCCGCACGGGTAACTCCCGAAATTCTCTTTACTATAAGCGTTCCGCCCGCAAGCAGAGCGCCCGTGTTTCCCGCCGAAACGACAGCGTCGCCTTTTCCCTCTTTTAAGAGCGTTAAAGCCGTTCCCATCGAGGAATCCCTGTTCGCCCTGACAATGCTTGTCGGGTCGTCCTCCATTGTTATGACTTTTTCGCAATGGTGGATCTCGAGGTGTTCTTCGGAAAGGTTTTCGTTTTTGATAACTTCTCTTATTTTGTTTTCGTCGCCGACAAGCAAAATATCGACGCCGAGTTCCTTTACCGCCTCCGCACTGCCCTTGACAATTTCAAGCGGCGCGAAGTCTCCGCTCATCGCGTCAACGATTATCTTCATTATTTTCCCTCTTTTCTGCAATATCTCTTATTACCGAAAGCGCCCTTTGCGAAAGCGCTTCTTTTTTTTCTTTTTTCTTGGTCCGTGTGGGCAGCGGCGCGAAAAGCCCGAAATTTACGTTCATCGGCTGGAATTTTTCGATGTTTGGGTCGCTTATGTATTTCGCGAGCGAGCCTGTCGCCGTTTCGTTGCCGAAAACCAAAGGCTTGTCCGACACTGCGTTGAGTCCCGCGACAAGTCCCGACGCTGCCGATTCAAGATACCCCTCGACGCCCGTCATCTGTCCCGCGAAGAAAAGCCCCTTCTGCTTTCTCGTTTCGTAGGTCTCCGTAAGACATTTCGGCGAATTTATAAAGGTGTTGCGGTGCATTACGCCGTATCTGACGAATTCCGCGTTTTCAAGCCCCGGAATAAGCGAAAAAACTCTTTTCTGCTCTCCGAACCTGAGGTGGGTCTGAAATCCGACGATATTGTAAAGCGACGACGCGGAGTTGTCTTTGCGAAGTTGGACGACCGCCTCATAACGCTCTCCCGTTTCGGGGTTTTCAAGTCCGACGGGTTTTAACGGTCCGAAAAGCAGAGTGTCTCTGCCTCTTTTCGCCATGACTTCAACCGGCATACACCCCTCGAAAATATTGTCGTTTTCAAAACCGTGCAGTTCCGCGGTCTCGGCGTTTATAAGTTCGGTGTAAAAACGGTCGTATTCCTCTTTCGTCATCGGACAGTTTATATAGTCCGCAGTGCCTTTTCCGTAGCGCGAGGCGAAAAACGCCTTTTTCATGTCAACGCTTTCGGCTGTGACTATCGGGGCTGCCGCGTCGAAAAAGTAAAGGGAGTCCATTCCGAAAAATTCCTTTATTTTTTCGGCGAGACCGTCGGAAGTAAGAGGGCCTGTCGCAACGACCGTCGGACGGTCGAAGGAAAGAGTGTCGATTTCTTCCGACACGACCGTGATATTCGGGTGCGAACGTATTTTTTCGGTGACGAGCGAGGAAAACGCCTCGCGGTCGACCGCCAGCGCTCCGCCTGCGGGAACGCGCGTTTTGTCGGCACATTCCATAATTACGGAACCGAGCAGGCGCATTTCCTCTTTTAAGAGACCTATCGCATTTTTTAACCCTTCGGCGCGCAGTGAATTCGAGCAGACAAGTTCGGCAAAACCGTCGGTTTTATGTGCGGGGGTCTTTTTTTCGGGTTTCATTTCGTAAAGCGTTACTTTCGCTCCCGAATTTGCCGCCTGCCAAGCCGCTTCGCAGCCCGCAAGCCCCGCGCCGATAACGTTTATTTCTTTATTTTGCAGCATTTTTCTTTATTGCCTCTTCGTATCTGCAGCCCTCTTTTTCGCAGACGAGATTTCCCGTGTGCTTAAACAGGGTAGAGCCGCATTTCGGGCAGGTCTTCTTTGTCGGGGTGTTCCATGTCATAAAGCCGCAGCCCTTGTAGTCTTCACAGCCGAAATAGGTCTTTCCTTTTTTGGTTTTTCTGACGAGCAGTTTTTTGCCGCATTTCGGGCAGGCACCGTCCGCTTCGACGTTTATCGACTTGGTATTTTTGCACGCGGGATAGTTCGAGCAGG
>CAKSQP010000041.1 GCA_934486965.1 uncultured Eubacteriales bacterium | reverse complement strand
GAATTACCGCCATCGTCGGCCCGAACGGAAGCGGAAAAAGCAACATTTCCGACGCCATTCGCTGGGCGATGGGCGAAACTTCGTCGAAGAGTCTTCGCGGCACAAAAATGGAAGACGTCATCTTTATCGGCACGAAGACACGCAAACCCGTGGGCTTTGCTCAGGTAACGCTGAATTTCGACAACGCCGACGGAGACCTGCCGGTCGAATTTGCGGAAGTCAGCATTTCCAGAAGGTATTACCGTTCGGGTGAAAGCGAATACTACATAAACAAAAATCAGGTAAGATTAAAGGATATTCAGGATCTCCTGCGCGACACGGGACTCGGAAAAGACGGCTATTCCATCATTTCACAGGGCGCTGTAACGCAGATAATCACCGCAAAAAGCAGCGACCGCAGAACGATTTTCGAAGAAGCGGCGGGAATCGCCCGTTTCAAATACAAAAAAGAGGAAAGCGAAAGAAAACTTTCCCAGACCGAAGACAACATCGTAAGACTTACCGATATTCTTTCCGAACTTTCGGAAAGGCTTCCCGTGCTTGAAAGACAGTCGGCGAAAGCGAGAAAATACCTTGATTATTACGGCAGAAAAAAAATCCTCGATGTCGGACTCTGGCTCTTTACCGCCGAAAGTTCCGAAATTTCATTAAAGAAAGCGGAGGAAACTCTCGGAACGCTTCGCCGCGACCTTGAAAAAGCGGAAAAAGACCTTGAAAAGTCGGAAAAAGACACCGTAAAACTCGAAGAAGAGATACGGGAACTCACCGTAAAAACGGAAGAACTGCGTTCGCAGATCGCGGACTCCGACAGAAAAATTCAGGAGAAAAACGCAGAGATCCTCGTCCTCAAAAACGACATTTCGTATACGGAACAGAGCAAGACCCGAATAAAAATCCTGATGGAAGAATATGCGTCAAAAGAGACGGAAACGGCAAAACAACTCGAAGACGCCCGGAAAGCCCTCGAAGAAAAACTTTCCGAAATAAGAAAACTCGAAGAAGAGTATATCGAAATTTCGGAGGGCGAAAGACCTCTTTCCGAAGAGGAGAAGGCGGCGCTTGAAAAAACGGCGGCGCTCCGTAACGCTATCCTTGAATATAACGAAAAACTTTCCGGAAAAAAGGCGGAGGCGGCGGAATTTTCGGCACTCATTTCCTCCGACAGCGCAAGAAGAGGGTCTATTGCCGCAGAAAAAGAGGCGCTTGCAAAAACGCTCGAAAACTGGGAAAACACCCTTTCCGAAAAGGAAGCGGCGCTCAACGAAATTGCGGACGGCGAGGCCTCCTGCAAAAATATGCTCGTCGGCTGCGAGATGAAGGCGAAACTCCAGAAAGAGAAAGCCGACAAAGCCGAGGAAGACGTCCGCGCGGCGGAAACGGACCTTGCGGCAAAGCAGAACCGACTGCGTATCCTCGAAGACCTCGAAAAAAACAGCGAGGGCTTTTCGGGAAGCGTCCAGAAAGTCATTTCGGACGGTAAAAAAGGCATTTTGAGAGGGATATGCGGCACCGTTGCGTCCCTTATAAAAGTCGACGAAAACTATGCGGTCGCGGTCGAAACAGCTCTCGGAGCGGCTATTCAGAATATCGTGACCGAAGACGAAAAGAGCGCGAAAAACGCAATTTTCCACCTGAAAAACGCAAGGGCGGGCAGGGCTACTTTTTTGCCTGTCGAAACGATAAAAGGCAGAAGTATCGACAAAAAGACCTTAAAGACTTCTTCGGGCTTTGAGGGCATTGCCGCGGACCTTGTCACCTGCGATAGAAAATACAGAAACATAATCGACAACCTGCTCGGCAGAACGCTTGTCGTTTCCGACCTTGACGAAGCGACCGAGACCGCGAAAATGAACGGCTACGCCTATAAGACGGTCACCGTCGACGGACAGACCGTAAATGCGGGAGGTTCGCTCACGGGAGGTTCGGTCGGCAGAAATATAGGCGTTCTTTCCCGCAAAAACGAGATAGAGACCTTAAAAAAGGCGACCGTTTCGCTCGAAGAAAAACTTTCCGAAAAGAAAAAGGCTGCGGAGGCGGCAAAAGAAGAGGCGCAAAGAGCCTCGATAATGGCTGACGGAATAAAGGACGAAATCGCCGTAAAAGAAAAAGAGAGACTTCAGGCGGAACTTGAAATTTCCCACGCGAAAGAGTTTTACGACGGCGTAAAATCACAACTTGCCGCTCTCGAAAACGAAGAAAAAGAAGCGGAAAAGAGAATACTTTCGCAAAAGGAAAAGAGCGACAGGATTTCCGAAGAAAGCAGAAAATTCGAAACCGAACTTTCCAAAATACGCGACGACATTTCCGAAGCGGAAAAGGCAAGCGAAACGCTTAAAACAAAGCAGGACGCCGTAAGGGAAAAACTCAACGCGAAAAATATCGAGATAGTCAACGCGCGCAACGAGGCGGAAACGATAAAAACGGGAATCGAAAGATTTTCGTCGGAGCGTCTTTCGGGCGTCGAAAAGAAAAAGGCGTTCGAAGAGGAACTTGCGGCGGAAGAAGCGAAAGCCGAAGACTTCCGCAATAAAATATCCGCCGCGGAGACGGAGATCGGAAGTACGCATAAAGAAAAAAGCGAAAAAGAAGAACTCATGCGCCGTTCCGTTTCTGAACGCACCGAAAAAGAGGCGCAGGTCGCAAAACTCCGCGATTCCGACAGAGAAATATACGCTCTGCGCGAGGGACTTGTCCGCGAGATAGAAAAGACCGAACAGGAAAAAATTTCGGTTTCCGAAAAACTCGGAAATATGCAGAACCACCTCTGGGACGAATATGAGATAACCCCGACCGAGGCAAGAGAGAATTTTTCAAAGCCCGAAAATCCGAAAGAGGCGGAGGCGGAGGCTTTCGACTTAAAGAATAAAATAAGGGCGCTCGGCTCGGTAAACGTAGAGTCTATCGAGGAATACACCTCGGTAAAGGAACGTTTCGACGCGATGAACGCGCAGGTGACCGACCTCACCGACGCAAAGGCAAAACTCGAAAAGATAATCGAGGGTTTAATGCGCGATATGGAAAAACTCTTCGAAACGCAGTTTGAGATAATAAACACCGAATTCGAAAGAGTTTTCAAGCAACTTTTCAACGGCGGAGAAGCAAAACTCACGCTTGTCGACGGCGACAATATGCTCGATTCGGGAATTGATATCTACGCCGCTCCTCCGGGAAAAGTCATAAAGAACATGACCGCGCTTTCCGGCGGAGAACAGTCGCTTACCGCAATAGCACTTTACTTTGCGATACTCAAAATTCACCCCGCCCCGTTCTGTCTTCTGGACGAAATAGAGGCGGCGCTCGACGACGTGAACGTTTCGCGTTTCGCGGAATACTTAACGACCCTTTCGAACCGCACCCAACTTATCGCCATAACCCACCGCCGCGGCACAATGGAAATTGCGGACAGGCTTTACGGCGTTACGATGCGCGAAAAAGGCGTTTCGAGAGTCCTTACAATAAACGTGGACGAGATAGAAAAAAATCTTTGATAAAGGATATAAAATGGGATTTTTCGAAAAAATAAAACAAGGCTTAAAAAAGACAAAGGAATCTTTTTCCGAGGGAATGAACGGCATTTTCGCGAATTTCAGAAAGGTCGACGAAGACCTTCTCGAAGAACTCGAAGAAATTCTTATAATGTCGGACGTTTCCTTTGAAACGGCGGAGGAGATAATTTCGACTCTCCGCGACAGGGCAAAAAAAGAAAAGATAGAGTCTGCCGACGACTTAAAGGCGGCGCTCTGCGAAATTTTAACCGAAAAGATGAGCGGAGACAACGCCCTTAAAATTTCGACAAAACCGTCGGTGGTTCTTGTCGTAGGAGTAAACGGAGTCGGAAAAACGACGACGATAGGGAAACTTGCCGCCCGTCTTAAAGAAGAGGGTAAGGAAGTCCTTATAGCGGCAGCCGACACCTTCCGCGCTGCCGCGATCGAACAGATCCGGATATGGGCTGACAGAAGCGGCGTCGACATCGTAAAACATCAGGACGGTTCCGACCCCGCCGCGGTCGTTTTCGACGCGATAAAAGCAGGCATTGCAAGGAATAAGGACGTCATAATCTGCGACACCGCGGGACGTCTCCACAACAAAAAACATCTTATGGAGGAACTCTCGAAAATCCTCAGAGTTATCGACAGGGAACTTCCCGACGCCGACAAGGAAATTCTTCTCGTGCTTGACGCGACGACGGGACAGAATGCGATATCTCAGGCGAAAGACTTCAAGGAAGCCGCAAACGTAACGGGAGTGGTCTTGACAAAACTCGACGGCACCGCAAAGGGCGGAGTTACCGTTTCGGTAAAGGATATAACCGGAGTTCCGGTAAAATATATCGGAGTCGGCGAACAGATGGACGATTTACAGCCGTTCGACGCCGCGGCTTTTGCAAAAGAACTGCTGGAGATATGATATGGAACTTCTGATAGCCTCGAATAACCCCAATAAAATACGGGAACTCAAAGAAATTCTCGGAGACCGTTTCGAAACGTTTTCGTTAAAGGAAAAAGGGATAGTTTCCGACCCCGAAGAAACGGGAAAGACGTTTGAAGAAAATTCAGAGATAAAGGCACGGTTCGCCCTCGAAAAATCGGGACTTGCGACCCTTGCCGACGACAGCGGACTTGCGGTCGACGCCTTGGGCGGCGCCCCCGGCGTTTTTTCGGCGAGATATTCGGGAGAGGGCGCAACTACAGAAAAAAACAACGCCCTGCTCCTTAAAAATATGGAAAATATGGCCGACAGACGCGCGAAATTCGTCTGCGTCATAACTCTTCTTTTCCCCGACGGCAGAAAAATTCAGGCAAAGGGAGAATGTCACGGAGAAATTCTCACGTCTCCGAGAGGAACGAACGGCTTCGGATACGATCCGCTTTTCTACGTTCCCGAATATAAAAAGACTTTCGCCGAACTTACGGCGGAGGAAAAAAACGCGATAAGTCACAGGGCGGTCGCTCTGCGCGCATTTGAAGAAAGGTTGAAAAACATTGATAACGACTAAACAGAGAGCCTACCTCAGAGGTCTTGCGAACAGCACCGAGGTCGTTTTGCAGATAGGCAAAGGCGGAATAACCGATCAGACGATAAAGCAACTCAACGACGTTCTCGAAGCAAGGGAACTTGTAAAAATACAGTGCCTTGAGACCTCGTTTATTTCTCCGAGAGAAGCGGCTCAGCAGACCGCCGAGATATGCAAGGCGGATATCGTTCAGGTCATCGGCACAAAATATATTTTATACCGTCCGCGCAAAAAAGACCCGAAGATAGTTCTTAAAAAATGAAAATCGGAATTTTCGGGGGGAGTTTCAACCCCTTTCACGCGGGACACCGCCGCGCGCTCGAAAACTTCATAAAGGAATGTCGGCTCGACCGCGTTTTCGTCATTCCGACGTCCGTCCCGCCGCATAAAATTGCGGAAAAGACGGTTTCGGACTGCGTAAGGCTCGAAATTGCAAGACTTTCGACTTCCGACCTAAATAACGTCGAAGTTTCCGATTTCGAAATTCTTCGCGGCGGAAAAAGTTACACCTATATAACGCTTGAGACGTTCCGCGAAAAATATAAAAACGACGTGCTTTATTTATATGTAGGCTCGGATATGCTTTTAACGCTCGACGAATGGAAAGAGCCCGAAAGAATTTTCGCCGCCGCAACAATTGCCGCATTTTCACGGACGGGTAACGACCTTGCCGCGCTCGAAGAAAAAAAACTTTTTCTCGAAAAGAAATTCGGAGCGAAAATCATTCTCGGTAAAGAGACGCCGACGGTGGTTTCTTCAACGGAAATAAGGCAAAAAGCAAGAAACGGCGAAGATATTTCTTCTCTTGTCGTACCCGCGGCAAAAGAGCGGGTAAAAAAAGCCTACGGGCTTCCGACAAACGATGAAATTGTCGGCAAAATAAAACCGATACTAAAGGAATCCCGCTTCCGTCATTCGCTCGGCGTTGCAAAAGAGATAACCGAACTTGCCGCCCTTTACGGGTGCGACGTCCGCCGCGCCGAAGTTGCGGGACTGCTTCACGACGCGACAAAAAATTTCCCCGACGAATGGCACCTTTCCTATATGAAAGAAAACGGATTTGAACCCGACGAAGCGTTTCTCCGTTCCCCCCAACTTTTCCACGCGGTAACGGGCAGTTTTTACGCAAGAAACGAATTCGGAATAGAAGACGAGGGAATAATCTCGGCGATAAGGTATCACACCACCGCCAAACCCGACATGACCCTGATCGAAACGCTTTTGTACGTTTCGGATTTCACCGAGCCGACAAGAAGTTATGACGATGTGGAATATTACAGGGCGCTTGCGCGGAAAAATATCGACGAAGCCGCCGCGCGCGGGCTTATATGGAATATCGAAAACTTAAAAAAACGCGGAAGTCCGGTCTATTTTCTTACCGTCGACGCCGCGGAGTTCTATAAATCAAAGGAGAATATCGAATGAACACCGAAAAAGTAAAAACAGCGGTCAGGGCTCTTTCCTCAAAAAAGGGCGTAGACATAAAAGTGCTCAAAGTTCATGACCTGACGGTGCTTGCGGACTATTTTATAATCTGCACGGGAAACAGCAGCACGCATATAAAATCGCTTGCGGACGAATGTGAATATCAACTTGAAGAAAGCGGCGAAAAAATGCTTCACCGCGAGGGCAAAGGTTCGGGAAGTTGGGTTCTTCTCGACTTTGCGGACATCATAATTCATATTTACAGCAGGCAGGCAAGAGAATTTTACAACCTTGAGCGTTTCTGGAGCGACGCCGAGGAAATAGACATAAAAGAATTGACGGGAGAGGATAAATAATGGCTTACGACCACAAGACTATTGAAAAAAAATGGCAGGACAGATGGGAAAAAGAAGGCTGTTTCCATGCCTCCGACGACCACTCCAAGCCGAAATACTACGCGCTTATCGAGTTTCCGTATCCGTCGGGACAGGGGCTTCACGTCGGACACCCCCGTCCTTACACCGCGCTTGACATTGTTGCCCGCAAAAGAAGAATGCAGGGTTATAACGTCCTTTATCCCATCGGCTGGGACGCTTTCGGTCTTCCCACCGAAAACTACGCGATAAAAAACAATATTCACCCCGCAATCGTCACCGCGAACAACATCGAACGTTTCAAAAAACAGATAAAGTCTCTCGGCCTTTCCTTTGACTGGTCAAGAGAAATAAACACCACCGACCCTTCCTATTATAAATGGACGCAGTGGATATTCCTCAAACTTCTCGAAAACGACCTCGCTTACAAGAGCGAAATGGCTGTAAACTGGTGTACCTCCTGCAAATGCGTTCTCGCAAACGAAGAAGTCGTAAACGGCGTCTGCGAACGTTGCGGAAGCCCCGTTATAAGAAAGAACAAGACCCAGTGGATCCTGCGTATAACCAAATACGCCGAAAGACTTATAAAAGACCTCGACCTTGTGGATTACATTCCGAGAGTCAAAACACAGCAGAAAAACTGGATAGGCCGTTCGACGGGCGCTGAAGTCGACTTTGCGACGACCGCAGGCGAAAAACTCACCGTCTACACCACCCGTCCCGACACTCTTTTCGGAGCGACCTATATGGTTATTTCGCCCGAACATCACTATGTCGACGCGTGGAAAGACAAGATAGAGAATTTCGACGAACTTATGGCTTACAGAGAAGCCGCCGCTAAAAAGAGCGACTTCGAAAGAACAGAACTTGCAAAAGAAAAGACGGGCGTTGAAATAAAGGGCGTAAAGGCGATAAACCCCGTTTCGGGAAAG
Source organism: uncultured Eubacteriales bacterium (assembly GCA_934486965.1). GTDB lineage: Bacteria > Bacillota > Clostridia > Oscillospirales > UBA644 > Geddesella. The sequence goes on along the minus strand of CAKSQP010000041.1, from coordinate 3,628 downwards.
GAAATTCCCATCTTCATTTCCGACTACGTTCTTATGACCTACGGAACGGGCGCTATCATGGCGGTCCCCGCTCACGACGAAAGAGACTGGGAATTCGCGAAAGTCTTCGGTCTTCCGATGGTCGAAGTCGTCGCAGGCGGCGATATCGAAAAAGCGGCGTTCACCGACATTGCGACAGGCACTCTTGTCAATTCCGACTTCCTTAACGGTCTTACCGTCGAAGAAGCAAAGAAAAAGATAATTTCCTACCTTACCGAAAAAGGTATAGGACACGAAAAAGTAAACTACAAACTCCGCGACTGGGTATTTTCACGCCAGAGATACTGGGGCGAGCCTATCCCCGTCGTTCACTGCGAAAAATGCGGAATAGTCCCCCTCCCCGAAAGCGAACTGCCGCTCCTTTTGCCGGAAGTCGAAAGTTATCAGCCGACCGACACCGGCGAGTCTCCCCTCTCGAAGATGACCGATTGGGTAAACACGACCTGTCCGAAATGCGGAGGAAAAGCCAAAAGAGAAACCGACACCATGCCTCAGTGGGCAGGTTCTTCCTGGTATTTCTTACGCTATATGGATCCCCACAACGATAAGGAACTTGCTTCCAAAGAAGCCCTCAAATACTGGTCGCCCGTCGATTGGTACAACGGAGGTATGGAACATACGACCCTGCACCTTCTTTACTCCCGTTTCTGGCATAAATTCCTTTACGATATAGGCGTCGTTCCCACGCCCGAACCCTACGCAAAGAGAACTTCCCACGGAATGATACTCGGCGAAAACGGCGAAAAGATGAGCAAGTCGAGAGGAAACGTCGTCAACCCCGACGATGTCGTAAACGAATACGGCGCCGACACTCTCCGTCTTTACGAAATGTTTATCGGAGACTTTGAAAAATCGGCTCCGTGGTCGACTTCAAGCATGAAAGGTTGCCGCCGCTTCCTTGAAAGAGTCGACGGTATCTATTCGCTCCTGACCGACGGCGACGACTTCTCCCCCGCCCTCGAAAAATCGTTCCACAAAACGATAAAGAAAGTTTCGGAGGATATCGAAGATCTCAAATTCAACACCGCGATAGCGGCGATGATGAGCCTTATAAACGAAATTTACGCCGCAGGCAAAATCACCCGCAAAGATCTCAAGACGTTCCTGCTTCTTTTGAATCCGTTCGCACCCCACCTCACCGAGGAAATATGGGAAAGAGCGGGCTTTGAAGACATTATCGCAAGAGCGAAGTGGCCGGAATACGACGAAGCCAAAACCGTCGAAAACGAGATAGATATTCCCGTCCAGATAAACGGAAAACTCAAAGCGGTCCTCCGTTTTGCGGCGGACGTTTCAAAGGACGACGCGATAGCCGCGGCAAAAGCCGACGAAAGGGTTGCAAAACAGATTGAAGGCAAAACCGTCGTCAAGGAAATTTTCGTTCCCGGCAAAATGATAAACATAGTTGTAAAATAAACCTTTTGGGTCTGCGGATTTTATTTTGCAGACCCTCTTTTTATATCAAATTGATATGGCAATACCTATAAAATATGGAAGAAAAAAAGTCGCAATTACGTCAAAAACCATGCTTGACAAAGGCGTATGTTTGTGCTAAAATACAGGGGAATTCGAAAGGCTGTGAAGGAAAAAGTAACGGACGGAAACATTTCAGAGAGAAAGCCCTCGGCTGTAAGGCTTTTATGCAGATATCCGCGAAGACCGTTCCCGAGCCGCGCGGCGGAAAAGAGTATGCCGCGCCGTCTGTCCGCGTAAAGGGCTTAAAGAGTGAAAAATTAAGGTGGAACCGTGCTTATGCACCCTTAAAACTACGGGAAAATACCCGCGTTTAAGGGTGTTTCCTATTTAGAAAGGGAAATTGAAAATGAAAGCGATCTACAATGACGGCGTCGTCCGCGAACTTCCGCAGGAGGAAGAACTTCATGTAATCCGCCACACCGCAGCGCACATCATGGCGCAGGCAATAAAAAGACTCTATCCGGAGGCTGATTTTGCCTACGGTCCCGCGACCGAAAAAGGGTTTTACTACGACGTGGACCTCGGCGACGTAAAACTCACCGACGAAGACCTTGCCGCAATCGAAGCGGAAATGAAAAAGATAGTAAAGGAAAATCTTCCGATAAAGACCTTTACCCTTTCAAGAGAAGACGCAGTAAAACTCATGCGCGAAAGAAAGGAAAAATATAAGGAAGAGCACATCGGCGACCTTGCCGAAGACGCAAAAATAAGTTTTTATCAGCAGGGCGAATATATCGATATGTGCGTAGGACCTCACCTCACTTACACGAAAGCCCTCAAGGCGTTCAAGATAACCCAGCAGTCGGGCGCATACTGGAAAGGCGACAAGAAAAACAAGATGCTCACCCGTATAAACGGGATAGCGTTCGCAAACCAGACCGACCTTGACGAATTCTTAAAACTTCAGGCGGAAGCCGAAAAACGCGACCACAGAAAGATAGGCAAGGAAATGGGCCTTTTCATGTTCGCCGAAGAAGCCGTAGGTTTCCCGTTCTTCCTTCCGAAAGGAATGGCGATAAAGAACGCCCTCATCGACTATTGGAGAGAAATTCACTACCGCGACGGTTATGTCGAAGTTTCGACTCCTCTTATAATGAACAGAAAACTCTGGGAGACCAGCGGTCACTGGGATCATTATAAGGATAATATGTACAGCACGATAATCGACGACGAAGTAAACTGCATAAAGCCGATGAACTGCCCCGGCGGCGTTATGGTCTATAAGAGCCAGCCGCACAGTTACCGCGAACTTCCGCTCAGAGTGGGCGAACTCGGAATAGTTCACCGCCACGAACTCCGCGGCGCGTTGCACGGTCTTTTCAGAGTCCGTTGCTTTACTCAGGACGACGCTCATATCTTTATGACCAAAGACCAGATAACCGATGAAATTTCGGGCGTAGTTCACCTCATAAACGAAGTTTACGAGAAATTCGGTTTCAAATATTTCATCGAACTTTCGACCCGTCCCGAAGACAGCATGGGAAGCGACGAAGACTGGGAGGCGGCGACAAACGGACTTAAAGGCGCGCTTGAAAAACTCGGTCTTCCGTATATCATAAACGAAGGCGACGGCGCTTTCTACGGTCCGAAGATTGACTTCCACCTCGAAGACAGCCTCGGCAGAACATGGCAGTGCGGAACAATTCAGCTTGACTTCCAGATGCCGCTCAATTTCGGACTTGAATATGTCGACGAACACGGCGAAAAACAGCGCCCGATAATGATACACCGCGTCTGCTTCGGCTCTATCGAACGCTTTATCGGAATTCTTACCGAGCATTTTGCAGGCAAATTCCCGACATGGCTCGCGCCGACTCAGGTCAAAGTTCTTCTCGTTTCGCAGAAGAGCGAAGAATACGGACGCGCGGTCTATGAAAAACTGAAAGCGAAAGGCTTCCGCGTCGAATTCGATAACAGAAACGAAAAGATAGGATATATGATAAGAGAAGCACGTCAGGTCGACAGGGTTCCCTATATGCTTATCCTCGGCGAAAAAGAAGTTCAGGAGGGAACTGTGGCGGTTCGCGACAGAGCAACCGACAAGACCGAGACGATGACTCTCGACGCATTTATCGAAAAAATCGAAAAAGAAGTAAAAGACAGAGTATAATAA
>CAKSQP010000040.1 GCA_934486965.1 uncultured Eubacteriales bacterium | reverse complement strand
GTTTCGTCGATATATTTGTTTGCTCTTCTGAATAGTCTGAAGATCGTTGCAAGAGAGTCTGCGCAGTGATATGTCGACATCTCGTCAAACGCTTTTCTGTAAGTCTCGACCGCGAGATTCTTGAGTTCGTCGTCTGCGGCGTCGGGACATTTATCTTCGGGAATTATACCGCCGAAATATTTTCTTGTCATTGCGAGCGTTCTGCTGACAAGGTTTCCGAGATTGTTTGCAAGGTCTGTATTATATTTGTCGATTATCGCCTCGTATGTGATGCTTCCGTCGTTTGCGTAAGGCATTTCGGCAAGGGCGTAATAGCGGAGTCCGTCAACGCCGAACATATCGACAAGGTCGTCGGCATAAATGACATTGCCTTTCGACTTGCTCATCTTGTCTGCGCCGAAGTTGAACCAGGGGTGTCCGAAAACCTGTTTCGGAAGCGGTTCACCGAGCGCCATAAGGATTATCGGCCAGTAGATGGTATGGAAACGGAGAATGTCTTTACCTATAATATGAACGTCCGCTGGCCAGTATTTTTTGTAAAGTTCGCCCTTTCCGTCGACATCGTAACCGAGCGCCGTTATATAATTGGAAAGAGCGTCTATCCAGACGTAAATTACGTGTTTGTCGTCAAAAGTTACGGGAACGCCCCATTTGAAAGAGGAACGGGAAACGCAGAGGTCCTGAAGCCCCGGTTTTAAGAAATTGTTCACCATTTCCTTTTTGCGGGATTCGGGAACGATAAAGTCGGGGTGTTCCTCGATATATTTCATCAGCCTGTCCTGATATTTCGACATTCTGAAGAAATAGGTCTCTTCCTTTGTTTTCTTTAACGGTCTGCCGCAGTCGGGGCATATTCCGTCGGGCGCCTGAGTGTCGGTGAAAAACGATTCGCACGGCACGCAGTAAAGCCCTTCGTATTCGCTTTTGTATATGTCTCCCGAATCGTAGAGCCTCTTGAAAATGCGTTCGACCGCTTTGACGTGATAATCGTCGGTCGTCCTTATGAATTTATCGAAATCCGCACCGACGAGTTTCCATATTCTTTTTATTTCTCCCGAAACTCCGTCGACGTATTCCTGCGGTGAAACGCCCTTTTTCTTCGCACATTCTTCAATCTTCTGTCCGTGCTCGTCGGTTCCGGTAAGGAAAAACACGTCGTAGCCGGCAAGTTTCTTGAAACGCGCTATCGCGTCGGTGAAAATGACCTCGTAGGTGTTTCCGATATGAGGCTTCTGCGAGGCGTAGGCGATAGCCGTCGTTATATAGAATTTTTCTTTTTCTTTCATAAAGACATCTCCACAAAACTTATATTCGGAACTATTATAGCACAAATATTTCAAAAAATCAATAAATTTTGAAAAAAGTTTGATTGTTTGAGGGTGCAGAAGTTCAATTTTTAGGACTTATCCCTTTTTTAATATGAAAATACTTGCTAAATACGGTAAAATATGGTAAAATAAAGATATAAAACCGCGAAAGGTTCCGTCCGATGGATAAAACTGAAATATTTATTGAAAAATACAAGGCTCTCGAAGCGGCGATAACGCTTGAGTATGAGGGTGAATTTGAGGGGTCTCCCGTTTCTTTTCTCGAAAGACAGCGCGATTTCGGGGATCTTTCTTCCGGAATAAAATGTTGCCGCGAAGTCAGAAATCTGTTGCAGCACAACATAAAGATCAACGGAAGGAACGCCGTGCTTCCCGACGACGCTCTTATTTCTTTTCTGGACGTTGTGACGGACAGGGTCAGAAACCCCGAACTCTGCATAAAATTCGCAATTCCCGCGGAAGACGTTTTTTATGCGGTGAGCGACGGCAACGTGAGGGACACTATGCGCCTCATGCGGAAATTCGGATATACCCATGTTCCCGTTCTTTCAAAGGGTCGGGTCGTCGGAGTATTTTCGGAGCATACCGCGTTTGAGTTTTTTCTGAGAAATTACGAGGATAAAATAGACGGAAATACAAAATTTTCCGATATATACGAACTTACACGCATAGACCGGAACCACGGCGAACGTTTTGTTTTCAGACCCGTCACCGCAAGGCTTTCGGAAGTTATAGATATTTTCGAAGACGGAATAAACAAAAACGAAAAGGTGAAAATGGTCTTTCTTACAAAAACGGGATCTCCGTCGGAAAGACTTGAAGCCATTATTTCGCACTGGGATATTATCGGATTACAGTAAAGGAGAACGCCGATGAAAGAAGTTTTGCTTGACGGAAACCTGATGAAAACGATGAAAGCCGCGCATACGATGTTCAAAGAAGAACTTTCCTTTTCGGAAAGATACAAAAACAATATGGATTCGCTGTTCGACGAACTTCTGAACATCAATGAGGAAACGACCGTGAAGATCGTCAATTACGGGGAAATGGAGAAAAATCTCGGAGAATACGCCGAAATTTACCGCTCTATCTTCGAAGACGTCGAAAAACTGAACCCGAAACTTCATGTCGTGACCGAAGACGGTAATTGATTTTATCTCCGCCGCATAGTATGTAGTGTGTCGCATGACACGGAAAGACGGTGCGGTAATTATATGAATATCCCCGATATAGCGGCAAAATGCGGACTTATTGTTTCACTGCTTGCGTTTGCGGTCTCGGTCGTGACGGAAGCAACGAAGGATATTCCGTTTCTCAAAAAGATACCGACGCAACTTCAGGTTCTTGTCCTGTCGGTAGTCTTTACGGTTGCTTCTTATATCGCTTACAGCCTTTATACGGGCATGGAAATAACATTCTTTTGTATTCTCGGCGCTTTTTTCGGCGGTTTCGTCGTTTCTCTTGTCGCTCAGGGCGGCTGGAGCAGTATAACGAAACTTTACGAAAGAGTGTCGTCTCAGAAAAAGGACGATAAATAACCGACGGGACGTCGGGAGGGAGACTATGACTTTAAGTTACGGAAAACTCAGTAAGGAAATCGAAGAACGGATAAGAGAGGACAGACGCTGCGGTGTTGAAAATCCCTATAAATTCAGGGACGAAAACGCCGAAAGGCGGGATATGTCCCGCGACAGAGCGACCCTTTTGCGTCCGACTTTCTGCCGCGACACAGAAAAGATACTTTATTTTCCGTTATATAACAGGTATGCCGATAAAACGCAGGTTTTCTCGTTTTATCATAACGACGATATAACGCGGCGCGCGCTTCACGTCCAGCTTGTTTCCCGTATCGCACGGAATATCGGCTCTCTTCTGGGGCTTAATCTCGATCTTATTGAGGCGATATCCCTCGGTCACGATATAGGTCACCCTCCCTTCGGCCACGCCGGAGAAAGATTTTTAAGCAAGATAATAAACGACGAAATAGGTGAGTATTTCAATCATAACGTTCACAGCGTAAGAGTTCTTGATACCATTTACAAAAGAAACATAACCTTGCAGACGCTTGACGGGATTCTCTGCCATAATGGGGAGTTCGAATGTCAGAAATACGAGCCGAGAGGGAAAATCTCCTTTGACATTCTCGATAAAGACGTCGAAAACTGCGATAAATTCGGCGACCCTGCCGTAAGAGGGCTTGTCCCGTCGACTCTGGAGGGGTGCGTCGTCCGTATCTGCGACATCATAGCGTACCTCGGAAAAGACCGTCAGGACGCGAGAATTGCGAAGATTATAGACGAAAACACCGTTTTTACGACAGAGGAGATAGGAACGGAAAATTCGGCGATAATAAACAATCTGATAATAAACATCGTCGAAAACAGTTACGGCAAAAACTATATTTCGATGAGCCCCGCCGTATATGAAGACCTGAAAATAGCGAAAAAGGAAAACTATGAAAAAATATACAGAAAAAGGGACGTCAACGAGGCTTACGATCAAATCATCGCTCCTATGTTCAGGGACGTTTACTATAAACTCCTCGATATGCTTCTTTCGGGCGACGAAAATTCGGTAATATTCAAACATCATATAAAGTTTGTCGAGAACAATACCAGATATTACGACGGCGAAAAATGCGATTACCGCAACGGCGAACCGCATAAGATAGTCGTAGACTATATTGCAAGCATGACCGACGATTATTTCGTCGATCTGTATTCAAAACTCTTCCCCGACAGGGGAAACGCAATCGAATACCGTTCTTATTTTTCGGATTGCGATTTCACCGAATTGTCACAAAAAAACTATTGACAAGTGATTTTTTTGTGGTATAATCAATGGCATAAAACAGAATACGTCGAATCATTGAACAGATAGAGGCGCGGCTCGCAAAGAGTAAGAAAGCGGAGACGCTCAAACGTCACCGAGGCTTTCCGAAAGGTGCAGCTGCCGAAACCTTCTCTTATTTGAGGAAGAGATCGTTGGGCACGAAGATAACATCTGCGTGACTGTCGCAAGTTTCTTGCGGAGTGCTGCTGTCGATTGAACGAAATCTTAAATTACATATTGAAATTCAAACGGTCGGAGCACTTTGCTTCGACCGTTTCCGTTTTATATAATAAAAAAAGGAGATAGAAAGAAATGAACAGAACACTCAGAAGAATCCTCGCAATCACCCTCATCCTTGTTATGGCGATGTCTCTTGTCGCCTGCGGAAATACAAATTCCGGAACAGAGACCAAAAACGACGGCGAAACAAAGACCGTTCTCAAAGTCGGTATGGAATGTAACTACGCTCCTTATAACTGGTCCCAGACGACCGACGCCGACGGCGCTGTAAAAATAAGCAATGTTGCCGATATGTACGCAAACGGCTACGACGTTCAGGTCGCGAAAAATATCGCCGACAATCTCGGTATGGAACTTCAAATCTATTCTTACGAATGGGACGCCCTCGTTCCGGCGGTACAGGCAGGAACTCTCGACCTCATTATCGCAGGTATGAGCCCGACAGCCGAAAGAAAAGAAAAGGTTGATTTCTCCGATATCTACTGGGACTCCAATCTTGTAATAATCACCAGAAAAGACGGTTCTCTTACCTCTGCAACGACCCTTGCGGACCTCGACGGCAAGAAGATCGCGGCTCAGTCCGGAACTTCTCACCTCGTAGCGCTTGAATCGCAGACCAAAGCAAACGTTCAGGAACTTTCCGACTTTACTACAATGCTTCTTGCTCTTTCCGCAAAGACTATCGACGGTTACGTCGCAGAAGAGCCGACCGCTATGGCTTACTGCACCGAAACTTCCGACTACACCTACATTCCCTTTAAGAACAACGAAACAGGATTTACCGTTCCCGTCGAAGACACCAGCATTGCGGTCGGCATAAAGAAAGGCTCCGAACTTACCGCAAAAGTCAATGCTTACCTCGCAACATTCACTTCTGAGCAGCAGACCGAACTTATGCAGAAAATGGTTTCTCTTGCTCCTCAGGAAGACTGATATAAAAAGGATTTAAGTTATGGAATTTTTTAACGAAGTTGCAAAGATCGTTTCGGAAAACTGGCAGTATTTTCTGCAGGGTATCGGAACTACGATGCTTATTGCAATGGTCAGTACGATCCTCGGTCTCGTCATAGGTCTTATAATAGGAATAATAAGAACGGTACCGAAGTCGAAACACGCGGTCGTCCGCGGAATAATGAGCGTCATAAACTTTATTATAAGCGTTTACGTCGAAGTCTTCAGAGGCACCCCGATGATGGTTCAGGCAATGGTTATCTACTGGGGCTACGCCTTTATGAACGACGGCGCGACACTGCCGATTATCCCCGCAGGTATCTTTATCGTTGCGATAAACACCGGCGCGTATATGGCTGAAATCGTCCGCGGCGGTATCATTTCGATAGATAAAGGACAGTTCGAGGGCGCTTATTCCGTCGGTATGACTCACTGGCAGGCAATGTTCCATGTCGTTGTTCCGCAGGTCATGAGAAACATTCTTCCGTCGATAAGCAACGAGTTTGTTATCAATATCAAAGATACCTCCGTTCTTAATGTTATCGGCGTTACCGAACTTTATTTCTTCACCGCGAAAGTCTCGAAAATGACGTGGGCGATATTCGAAACGTTCCTTGTCGCATGCTTCTGCTACTTCGTTCTGACTTTTGCCGTAACGAGAATCCTGAAACTTGTCGAAAAGAAACTCAACGGCTCCGATTCCTATACTATCTGCGGTTCGCAGAGCGATCCCGAGGCCGAAATACATATACGGAAGGAGAATGCGTGATGGCGGAAAAAATTCTTGAAGTATCTCATCTTGAAAAAACTTTCGGCGAAAATCAGGTCCTTAAGGATATAAGCCTTGACGTCGCCGAGGGCGAAGTTATCAGCATTATCGGTTCTTCCGGCTCGGGGAAAAGCACGTTTCTCCGTTGTATAAACCAACTTGAAGAGGCGAGCGGCGGAGATATAATTTACAGAGGCAGGAGCATATTCGATAAAGGAATGAACCTTTCGGAATACCGTTCGAAAGTATGTATGGTTTTCCAGCAGTTCAATCTTTTTAACAATATGACAGCCCTTGAAAACTGTATCCGTCCGCAGGTCGTCGTTCTTAAAAGAAATCGCAAAGAAGCGGAAAAAACCGCAAGGGAATATATCGAAAAAGTCGGCATGGCGCCTTATATGAACGCACGTCCGTCGCAACTTTCCGGAGGTCAGAAACAGAGGATAGCCATTGCCCGCGCGCTTTCGATGAACCCCGATATAATTCTTTTCGACGAACCGACTTCCGCTCTCGACCCCGAAATGGTCGGAGAAGTTCTTTCGGTCATGAAAGATCTTGCGAAAACGGGACTTACAATGCTTGTCGTTACCCACGAAATGGGCTTTGCCCGCGAAGTCGCGAACAGGGTAGTCTTTATGAATGACGGAGTTATCCTCGAAGACGGATCTCCCGAAGAGATATTCACAAATCCGAAAGAACAGAGAACAAAAGAATTTCTTTCGAGAGTCCTCAACAACTGAATATTATACGGCAGTTTTTTTCTGCCGTATTTTTTTGCATAAATAAGGGAAAAATATCTGCGGGTGATACTGTGGATATTCTTTCTCTTTTTTTTCGCACATTTCTTTTTTATGCGATCTTGATGCTGTCTCTCCGCATAATGGGCAAGCGCCAGATAGGGGACGCCGAACCGAGCGACCTCGCCGTGACTATTTTGATTTCGGAACTTGTTTCGACGCCGCTCCAGAACGCCGAAGAGCCTATTCTCAACAGTCTTGTTCCGATAGCGGTCCTTGTTGTAATAGAAATTGCCGTCGCTGTTCTGTCTCTTAAAAATCTGAGATTGCGCCGCTTTTTTCAGGGGAGGTACGGAATTCTTGTCGAGGACGGAAAAATAAATCAGAAAGAACTGACGAAAGCGCACATAACCGTTGACGAACTGCTTGAGGAAATAAGACAGAACGGGGGAGTGTCGGTCGACGAAGTGCGGCTCTGCGTGCTTGAAACGTCGGGCAGAATGAGCGTGATAATGAAAAACGGGACAACTCCCGCAAAACTGCCGATAACGCTTGTTTCGGACGGAAAAACGATAGGACGGAACCTGAAAGAATGCGGAATTTCAAAAGAAACTCTCGAAAAATTCCTATCGGACGAAAAGACCGAAATAAAGGACGTATTCTGGGCGTATTTTTCCGACGGAGAAATAAAAACGGTCAAAAAAGAGCAAAAATGAAATATTTTATAATTTTAAGAAAAACCCTTGTTTTTTCGGCGTTTATATGCTATAATTGCTATGCATAACGCCCGATAACGGGTTTACCCGACGGCGGCCGGGAGAAAAAATATATCAGCCGCTGAGTAAAGGACAGATATCATGACAGATTTGAAGAACAGATTTATCGAAATTTACGGCGGCTCTCCGGACGATATCAGAGTCTTTTCTTCTGCAGGAAGAGTAAATCTTATCGGCGAGCATACCGACTATAACGGCGGATTTGTTTTTCCGGCGGCTATTTCGTTCTGCTCTACGGTTTTCGTGAGAAAAACGGACGACGGAAAAATCAAACTTGCGGCAACGGACCTTCCCGACAGAGTGGTTCTCGATATCGACAGGCTTAACGATTACCGCGACCTTAAATGGGGCAACTATCAGGCGGGCGTCGCTTATGTTTTGCAGCAGGCAGGCTACGATATCTGCTCCTGTGAAATTCTTTATCACGACACCGTTCCTTTCGGCGCGGGACTTTCTTCGTCCGCTGCGATCGAAGTCGTAATGGCTCTTGCCCTTGCTACGTTCTCGAACGAAAAGAGAGGCATTACCGAACCTGTTTCGATGATAGAAATGGCTAAACTTTCCCAGAAAGCGGAAAACGTTTACTGCGGAGTAAGTTGCGGTATCATGGACCAGTTTGCGTCCGCAATGGGTAAAAAGGATCACGCTATCTTCCTTGACTGCAAAGATCTTTCCTATAAATATGTCCCGCTTGATCTTGACGGATATAAAATCGTTATCGGAAACACCAACAAGAAACATTCTCTTGCGGATTCCAAATACAACGAAAGATGTGCGGAATGCGCCGAGGCTCTCGAACAGCTGAAAGGCGCATATCCCGAAATAACCTGCCTCAGAGACGTCACCGTCGATATGTTTGAGGCTGAAAAAGAAAGAATAGTAAATCCCGTTTGCAGAAGACGTGCGGAACACGTTATCTACGAATGCGACCGTGTTCTCAAGTCCGTTGAGGCTCTTATGAACGGCGACCTGCTCAAATTCGGAAACCTCATGACCGCGTCCCATATATCTCTCCGCGACCTTTACGAAGTTACGGGAATACATCTCGACACAATGGTCGAAGAAGCGCTCAAGATTGAGGGCTGTATCGGTGCGAGAATGACGGGTGCCGGTTTCGGCGGAAGCACCGTTGCGATAGTCAAAGATGACGCCGTAGACCGTTATATCGCGGAAGTCGGCAAAAATTATGAAGAAAGAACGGGACTTAAACCCTCGTTCTACATTTCCGACGCTGCCGACGGCGGACACGAAATCAAACAGTAATCTATTTTAACTAAGGAGAATACATATATGAACTTTCCCATTTCAATAGCCGCGTATTCTTTCTACGGACTCCAGAGTTCCGGCAGACTCGATACTTTCGGCTATCTTGATCTTCTCAAATTCCGCTATTATGTAGATAATGCGGATATCTACAATCTCTATTTCCCGACTCTCGAAGAGGATTACCTCAAAAAGGTAAGAGCAAGCCTTGACGAAAGAAATCTTTCGGTTGCAAACCTCTGCGTAGACGGTCCTCATGTATGGGTGGACGACCCCGAGGAAAGAGAAGCGCATAAAAAACAGGTCTTTGAATATATCAGAGCCGCGGAAATAATCGGAGCCAAGACCATAAGAGTCGACTTCGGCGGCAAAGACGGACATACAATGCCCGAAGACGCTTTCGAATACATAGTAGGCAACTATAAGGAATATGCCGACAGATGCAACGAACTCGGAATTAAGATAGGACCCGAAAACCACTGGGGTTGGGACAGAGTCCCCGAATACCTCAAAAAGGTATACGACGCAGTGGACAGCCCCGCTTACGGACATCTTTTCCATCTCGGAAACTTCTACGATCAGCCCGATGAGGGAACCGAATGGTGCATAAATCACGCAATGCACTGCCATATCCACGCAGGAAGCGTTCCTTACGCAAAAGATATCATCAGACGTATGGCGGCAAGCGGCTATCAGGGTTGTTACAGTATCGAACATCACACTCTCGAACATGAAATGCAGAGAGTCGAATGGCAACTCGGGGCTGTCCGCAGTATGATCGAAGAACTCAAGACCGAGGGAATCGATCACCCCGCAACTCCCGACTATATTTCCACCGTTTACTATGAAGAACAGGGACTTCTCGGCCCCGCAACCCCGATTTATTGATAGGAGGCTGTAAAATGTCCAAAATAAGAACAGGTATTGTCGGCCTCGGTATCATCGGAAGCGGCAGACTTGAAGAATACTGTGATTTCCATAAGGAAAACCCCGACGATATCGAAGTAAAAGCGATTTGCGATATCGACGAGAAAAAACTCAACGAACTCGGCGATAAATTCGGAATTCCCAAGGAAAACAGATATACTCATATAGGAAAAATGCTCAAAGAAGCGGATATCAACACCGTTGACGTCTGTCTTCACAATAATATGCACGCACCCGTTGCCATTGCCGCAATGGAAGCGGGCAAAGACGTATACAGCGAAAAGCCGATGGCGGGTTCCTATGCCGACGCTCTCGCTATGTACGAAACCATGAAGAGAACGGGTAAAAAACTCCACGTTCAGATGTGGTCGCTTTACTCAAACGAGACCAAAGCCGCAAAGCGTTATATCGATAACGGAGACCTCGGTCATATCTACCACATGCGTTCCTACGGTTTCAGAAGACGCGGCAGACCTTACGTTGACGGATACGGCTCGAAAGAATTCGACAACACCAAGACTGCGGGCGGCGGAGCGCTTTTCGATATGGGCGTTTATCATATCGCGCAACTTCTTTATCTTACCGGTCTTCCCGAACTCGAAAGAGTGACCGGAACAACATATCAGGAACTTGATATGAACGAAGAACGCAGAAAGATAAGCGACTTCAACGTCGAAGAACTCGGCGTAGGTTTCGCAACCTATAAGGGCGGTCTTACCCTTGATATTATCGAAGCTTGGGCTATAAACGCAGGACCTTTCATGAGTTCGATGATAGCGGGCTCAAAAGGCGGCGTAACATTGTCTCCCTTCAAATATCATACCATTCAGAACGATCTTGAAGTCAATACCGACGCCGATCTCGGAAGCATGGAATTCTTCGATCATACCGTTTATGCCGATACGAATTCGTTCCACGATTCTTCCGCGAAACACTGGGTCGCGGCGCTTCTCGGAAAAGTCGAACTTATCGAATCCGCGAAAATCGCGCTCAACACCCAACTTGTTCAGGAGGGTATCTATCTTTCGAAGAAACTCGGCAGAGAAGTAACCGCGGACGAAATCAAAGCAATGTCCAAGAGCATTGCGCTCGATATTCCCAACCTTTAATATCTTGGAATATCTCAAAAAACTGTGAATTTTTCATAAAATACTTGACAATACAGGGCTTCAATGGTATAATTATACTGTTATAGCATTGTTTTCACGAAAGGGCAGGTCGCTTTGATAAAATCCGATAACCGATATTGGGATATCGTTGATATTCAGAAAAGTATTGACGAGACGTTTGAAGTCAATTGCCGTCCGGATATTTCTTCCGAAGACGAAAACTTTTCCGATGTCGAAGTGACCGGTACTCTTCGGAATATTGCAGGAGCAGTTCTTGCGGATCTTACCGTTAAAGGCAACTACAGATCGCTTTGCGACAGGTGCCTTGAAGATGTTGTTTTGCCTCTCACGGCAAAAATCAAAACATCGGTAACGGAAGATATGCACTCCAAAGACGATTCGCTCTTTATCGAGAACGGAAAAATCGACTTCGGAAAAACCGCATACGAGGCTCTTTCCCTTGAAATCCCGACGCAGATTCTGTGTAAAGAGGATTGCAAAGGGCTGTGTCATATTTGCGGAACAAATTTGAATATAAAACAATGTGATTGTTTGAAACAGGAGGTGTTTGGAGAATGATAGCTCCGAAGAGAAGAACTTCAAAACAGAGAAAGCATAAGAGACGTTCCAGCGTCTGGAAGCTTGATATGCCGGGAATGGTTAAATGTTCCAACTGCGGCGAATATTGCTTGGCTCATCGCGTATGTCAGCATTGCGGCTACTACGGCGGAAAGCAAGTTTTGAAACTTAACAAAGACGCGTAATATTTGAAGATAATGAAGGACGAGCCGAGTAGCAACAAAACTTGTCGTTCATTATTTTTTTGCTCAAATTTAATTTCGGACGGATATTTTTATGGCTGTAATAGAGCAGGTTCATTCCTATTCGC
>CAKSQP010000039.1 GCA_934486965.1 uncultured Eubacteriales bacterium | reverse complement strand
CCGACGAAACTTCCGAAAATATCGCCTATATCGCCGAAATCAACGGTGCTGTAACCGCCGTAGCCGCCCGCTGCCCCCGCCCCGTAGGACGGATCTACGCCTGCATGGCCGAAACGGTCGTAGCGTTCTCTTTTTTCCTTATCGGAAAGAACTTCGTACGCCTCGTTTACCTCTTTGAATTTCTGTTCGGCTTCTTTATCGCCGGGATTGAGGTCGGGGTGATATTTTTTCGCAAGTTTCCTGTACGCCTTTTTCAGGTCGTCGTCGGAAACGCTTTTATCGACCCCTAAGACCTCGTAAAAATCTCTCTTGTCAACCACTTAAATCCCTCTTGCCGTTTATTTGTTGTCGTCGTTTACCTGATAGTCGTCGACGCTTACTTTTCCGTCGGCGTCGGTTGTAGCCCCCTGAGCGCCTGCGTCGGCACCCTGTGCACCCGAAGCCTGAGCCTCGGCGTACATCTTTTCGGCTATCTTATAGAATCTCTTCTGAAGTTCGTCGGTATCGGCTTTTATCGCGTCGGTATCGGTTCCTTTAAGAGTTTCCTTGAGTTTGGTTATCTGTTCTTCAACGGGCGCTTTTTCCTCGGCGGAAAGTTTTTCGCCCATATCTGTCATTGTCTTTTCGCACTGATAGATAAGTTGTTCCGCATTGTTTCTCGTTTCAATGCCCTCGCGGCGTTTCTTATCTTCCGCAGCGTATTTTTCTGCGTCGGCGACAGCCTTTTCGACGTCTTCCTTGGACATATTGCTCGAAGCGGTGATGGTTATATGCTGTTCCTTGCCCGTTCCCTTGTCTTTTGCGTAAACGTTTACTATGCCGTTTGCGTCGATATCAAAGGTAACTTCGATCTGAGGAACCTGCTTCGGTGCCGGCGGGATTCCGTCGAGAGAGAATCTGCCGAGGGTCTTATTGTCGGCAGCCATTTCGCGTTCGCCCTGTACGACATGGACTTCAACGCTTGTCTGGTTGTCGGCTGCGGTTGTGAATATCTGGCTCTTCTTTACAGGAATCGTGGTGTTTCTGTCGATTATTTTTGCGGTGATACCGCCGTAGACTTCAACGCCGAGAGAAAGAGGAGTTACGTCGAGAAGGACAAGACCGGAAACGTCTCCGCCCAAAACGCCTGCCTGAATTGCCGCACCGATAGCGACACATTCGTCGGGGTTTATACCCTTATGGGGTTCTTTATTGATAAACTTTTTCAGAGCCTCCTGAACTGCGGGTATTCTCGAAGAACCGCCGACAAGAAGAACTTTGTCTATCTGTTCCGCGGTAAGTCCTGCGTCCTGCATTGCTTTTCTTACGGGGACCATTGTGGCTTCGACGAGGTCTGCGGTAAGTTCGTTGAATTTTGCTCTTGTAAGAGTGATATCAAGGTGTTTGGGACCGGTTGCGTCAGCGGTGATAAACGGAAGATTGATGTTGGTTGTGGTCATGCCGGAAAGTTCGATTTTCGCCTTTTCAGCGGCCTCCTTGAGTCTCTGCATAGCCATTTTATCGGTGGAAAGGTCTACTCCGGAATCTCTCTTAAATTCGGAAACGAGGAAGTCGATTATTTTCTGGTCGAAATCGTCGCCGCCGAGACGGGTGTTTCCGTTTGTGGAAAGAACTTCGAAAACGCCGTCGCCGATATCGAGGATAGAAACGTCGAACGTTCCGCCGCCGAGGTCGTAGACCATTATTTTCTGTTCGCTTTCCTTATCTACGCCGTAAGCGAGAGCCGCGGCGGTAGGTTCGTTTATAATTCTTTTTACGTCAAGTCCGATTATGGTGCCTGCGTTCTTTGTCGCCTGACGCTGTGCGTCGTTGAAGTATGCGGGAACGGTGATGACCGCTTCGGTAACTTTTTCGCCGAGATAACTTTCGGCGTCGGTTTTGAGTTTCTGCAGGATCATCGAAGAGATCATTTCAGGGGTATATTCCTTTTCGTCGATCACGATTTTGCGGTTTGTACCCATATCTCTTTTGATGGAACTTATCGTTCTGTCGGGGTTTGTTATCGCCTGTCTTTTTGCGACCTGACCGACCATTCTTTCGCCGTCTTTTGCAAAAGCGACGACCGACGGGGTGGTTCTTGCGCCCTCGGCGTTTGCTATAACAACAGGTTCTCCGCCTTCCATTACGGCAACGCAGGAGTTCGTTGTTCCTAAGTCAATACCAATGATTTTAGACATATCTATTCCTCCTAATTATTTACGTTTATTGAAAACACGGGTCAGTTTACTACTTTGACCATTGCGTGTCTTATAATCTTATCTTTTATTTTATAACCTTTGCTGAATACTTCCGAAACGGTGTTTTCGGCAAGTTCCCCGTCTTCGCCGTGCATTACCGCTTCGTGGATATTCGGGTCGAATGCGTCGCCCTTTTCGCCGTAACTTTCGACTCCGAGTTTCGCGAAAACCGAGTTCATCTGGTTGAGGACCATTTCAACGCCTTTTTTCAGGGGTGAATCTTCCTCGGTCGCCGCGACGGCTCTTTCGAGGTTGTCGACTACCGGCAAAATTTCGGCAAGGGTCTGTGCCGTTGCGTTGAGATACGACGCTTCCTTTTCCGCCGCCGTCCTCTTTTTATAATTTTCGAAATCCGCATAAAGTCTGATAAAACGGTCTTTTTCTTCGGCTATTGCCTCTTCGATACGTTTTTCGGTCTCGGCGTCGGAATTTTCGGTTTTTTCCTCGACAGGTTCTTCAACCGGAGTTTCCTCTGCCTTTTCCTTTTCGTTTTTCTCCTTTTTCACGGTGTTTCTCCTTTCTTCAATTTTCGCCCCAGACTTTTCCCATCTCGCGAAGCAAGTGGTTACAGCCTGAAATTATTCGTGAATAATACATTCGCGTCGGTCCCATAACGCCGATGACAAGCGGAAATTTGCCTGCCCGTCCGACGGAGATGACACTCGTCGATTTCATCGGGAACAGTTTGTTTTCTTCGCCTATCCTTATTGAAATGCTGTTCGAATAAAAACTGTCGAGAAGCGTTTTTTTGATATCGTCCTCGTCGTTTATGAAATTCAGAAATCTGCGGACGGTCTCGGTCTCGGCAAATTCGGGATAGGAAAAGAGGTTTTCAGCACCTCCGATATACAGTTCGAAATTCCGGAGTTTCAAAAGAAACCTTTCGATATATTCGTAGGCGTCGGAAAATTCCTCGGGAAGTTCGGACTTAAACGCTTTCAGGTTTTCTTTCGAAAGGCTCACGTCCGATATTTCGGAAAAGTATTTGCAGAGAAGTTTTTCAAGTTTTTCGCAAAGAAAAACTTTCGGCTCGTTATCGGTCTTTATAAAGCAGGTCCTTACCGAATTTTCGGAAGACACAGCCATAATACCGACCGTTTTTCTGCCCGACGAAAATACTTTGTAGGAAAAACGTCCGTCGCCGCACATCGGAGCGATAGTGAAAACGGCACAGCCTGAGAATTTTGCCATTCCCAGAGTCATTTCCCGCAAGGTATCCTCCATGGTGTTCCCTCTTGAGAACGCTCTTTCGAGGACCGCCGTTTCATAAGGGGAAAGTTCGTATTCGGACAAAGCGTTCGAAACATAAAACCGATATCCCTCGTTCGTCGGTATCCTTCCTGCGGAGGTATGAGGCTTTTCGATAAGCCCCTCTTTTTCGAGTTCGTTCATTTCGTTTCTTACCGTCGCCGACGAAAGATCGAGTTTTTCGCGGGAGATAAGCGCTTTCGAACCTACGGGTTCGCCCGTTTCGATATAGGCGCGGATAACCGAGGCAAGAATATTTCTTTTTCTTGCGTCAAGACTCATTTCCATCGCCCCTCTCTTTAGCACTCCGAACGGTTGAGTGCTAAAAACTACATATATAGTATATCTAAAAAACCGATTTGTCAATACCGTTTTATGATGTTTTACAAAAATTTCACAACTTATCTGACCTTTTCTGACCAAATGTCCGATTTTACGCAAAATAACCTTTTGACGGCGTTTTTCATAAAATATAACAGAAAAGATGAAAGGAGCGGCGGAATGAAGGTAGTTGTACTTAAAGCCCCCGCAGGATTACGGGGTCTTCTCAGGTTCATTTTCAAAATATAAGGAAAAGCGGCGGAAAATCCGCCGCTTTTCTATTGTTCGAGTTCTTCGGTTAAAATGAGCCATTCTTCGGTTGCTTCGTCCCGCTCTTTTTCGAGAGAAAACAGTTTTTCCTGCAATTTTGCGACTTTTTCATAGTCGGAGCAGACTTCGGGAAGTGACAAAGTTGCCGAAATTTCCGAAATCTCTTTTTCGAAATTTTCGACGAGCGTTTCCAGTTTTTCGGCTCTTTTTTTCTTTTTGGAAAGTTCTTTGAGAGGAGAATAATATCCTTTTTTCTCCGTTTTCTTTTCGGTTTTCACCGTTTCGTTCTTTTCGGGTTCGGCGCTTTTTGCGCGCAGTTCTTCGTATTCGGCAAAACCGAACGGATAGAATTTCGCTCCGTTTTCGTCGAAAACAAGAAGTTTATTTGCTATCTTATTCACGAAATAACGGTCGTGAGACACGAAAATAAGGGTCCCCGTATATTCGGAAAGCATATTTTCAAGCGTTTCCTTGCCGACGATATCCATGTGGTTCGTCGGTTCGTCGAGAATGAGGACGTTCGGTTTTCTGCGGAGGATCTCGCAGAGAGAAAGTCTGACTTTTTCGCCGCCCGAAAGGCTGTCGACCGACTTGAAAACATCGTCGCCCGAAAATAAAAACGCACCGAGGGCTTTTCTTACTTCGGTATTCGTCATCGACGGGAATTTGCCCGCGAATTCGTCGAAAACGGTATCGGAGCCGTTGAACATCGCGAGTTGCTGGTCGAAATAACCTATCTTCGTCTTTATGCCGAATTCAAAACGTCCCGAAAGCATCGGAGTTTTGCCGACAAGGGTTTTTACGAAAGTCGATTTGCCTATTCCGTTGCCGCCGATTATCGCGAGTTTTTCGCCCCTGAAAAGTTCGAGATTTACGGTCGCGAGAGGCTTTGTATATCCTATTTCAAGGTCTTTTACGTCGAGAACCTTTTTTACGCTTTCGATTTCCGGCTGAAAGTCGGCATGGAAAGTGCGGAGGTCGTATCTGTCGGGCATATCGACGGTCTTCATCTTCTCTATCTGTTTGAGTTTCGACTGAGCCATCGCCGCCTTTGTCGCCTTATAGCGGAAGCGTTCGACTATCTTCATAAGGCGGTTGATCTCCGCTCTCTGCGCTTCGTAATCTTTCAGTTGTTTTGTATAGTTTTCCCGTTTCTGTCTTTCGAAATCGGAATATTTCCCCTGATAGCGTTTCGTTTCGCCGTATTCGATTTCATAGACAACGTTTACGATTTTATCGAGGAACATTCGGTCGTGGGAGACTATCACCATTGCCGATTTATAGTTTTTCAGGTATTCTTCGAGCCATTCGACGGCGGTTATATCGAGGTGGTTTGTCGGCTCGTCGAGAAGCAGGATATCGGGTTTTGAAAGCAGGAGTTTGATAAAGGCTATCTTGGTCTTCTGCCCTCCCGAAAACTCGGAGATGGGTTTTTGCATATCTTCATCGGAAAATCCGAATTTCCTTATCGCCGTCAGGTATTCCTTTTTATAGGTATACCCGCCGAGCAGTTCGAATTTTTCGCAAAGGTTTGAATATGCCTTTATGTTTTCGTCGCTGTGGTCGGTTTCGAGAATTTTCTGAAGAGAATTCATCTTCTCTTCGGTCTCTGTTATCGGAGCGTAGACTTTCAGAATTTCGTCAAGCATGGAAATTCCGCCGTCGGGAAAATACATCTGCTCCATATAGCCGACGGTCGGGCTTCCCGCTTTTATGACGTTGAAATGCTCGTCGCCCGTCCCCTCTTCGAGAGGGACAGCGCCCGTTATCGCCTTTAAGAGCGTAGTTTTTCCGCAGCCGTTTCTTCCGACTATCGCGATTTTTTCTTTATCCCGTATCTCGAAATCTATATTTTCAAGCACGGTATCCGCCCCGTAAGAAACGGAGCCGTTTATAATTTTATAGGTCATTTTTCTTTCTTCTTATAAATCCGTATCGGCTGACGGGGTGAGGAAACGGAATAAAAACGGTCATCTGAGCGTGCGGGGCTGCCGAAATGAGTTTTCCGTCGCCGCCGTACATCTCGGTTATCACCAATGTTTCGGGTTCTTTGCCGGGTGCGAGAATCTCTATTTCGTCCCCTACGACAAATTTATTGCGCTGTTCTGTTTCAAGCAGTCTGCGGGAATAATCGTATCCCCTTACGGCGCCGATAAGTTCATAGTTTCTTATGTAACCCGAAGTTTCATAGTTCTGACCCGAGGCGTCGGGACGTCCGTAATAAAAGCCCGTCGAAAAATCCCTGTGGCTCGTTTTCAGAAGTTCCGCCATATATTTCGGGATTTTTCTTTTATAAAGGGACAGGTCTTCGAAAACGTCGTCGATCGCCTCTCTGTACGCTTTCGCGACGCAGGAAACGTAGTATTCGGTCTTCACCCTGCCCTCGACCTTGAAAGACGAAATCCCCGCATAGACAAGTTCGTCGATATGCTCTATCATGCAGAGGTCTTTTGAGTTGAAGATATATGTTCCGTTTTCGGTCTCGTCAAGCGGAAAATACTCTCCGGAGCGGGTTTCTTCGCAGACGGAATATTTCCAGCGGCACGCCTGCGCGCAGTTTCCGCGGTTGGCGTCTCTTCCGGCAAGAAAAGAGGAGAGCAGACATCTTCCCGAATGAGCCATGCACATCGCTCCGTGGACAAACGCCTCTATTTCAAGGTCTTCGGGAATATTTTTCCTTATTTCGGTAATTTCTTCAAGGGAACATTCCCTTGCCAGAACGACCCGCGAAACGCCGAGAGAATGCCACATACACAGAGCCGCGGAGTTTATCGCGTTCGCCTGTGTCGACAGGTGTATCTTCATTTCGGGAACAAGATGTTTTGTGAGCCCGATAAGTCCGATATCTCCGACGATAACGGCGTCAACTCCTGCCGCGGCAAGGCTTTTTAAGTATGCGGGATAGCGTTTTATCTCGTCTTCATGGGGAGTTGTATTGACAGCGACATAGACTTTGACGTTTTCGGAATGAGCGTAAGAAACGGCCTCTCTCATTTCCTTTTCGGAAAAATTCGAAGACGCCGTGCGGAGCGAAAACTCTTCGCCGCCTATATAGACGGCGTCGGCACCGTATTCTATCGCATATTTCAGTCTTGAAAAATCGCCTGCAGGCAAAAGAAGTTCGGGCTTTTTCAATTTTTATCCACCATTCTGTATGAAAGAGTCACGCCGTCGCTTATCGGAAGCAGAACGGTGTGCATATCGCTTATGTTTTCAAGTTTTTCGAGGTATTCGCCGAGCCTTGTGACTATCGTTCTGTTGCGGCGGACGTCGGGTTCTCCCTTTGCGACGTATCCTCCGAAAAAGACGTTGTCGGAAATAAGGATACCGTCGGGAGACAATAGTCTTTTTATATGTTCGAGGAAGTAAGGATACTGTCCCTTTGCGGCGTCAAGAAAGATAAAATCGTAAGGCTCGTTCAGTTTTTCGAGCGTTTCGAGAGCACTCCCCTCAAACATCGTTATCGTTTTTTCGGGGTCGTATTTTTCGAAATTTTCGCGCGCGGGCTTTATCATCGCGGGGTTTCTTTCAAGAGTATGTATCACCGCTTTGCCGCCGCACGCCTCTTTCATTAAAAGAGCGGAAAAGCCGATACAGGTCCCTATCTCAAGAATTCTCCGCGGCTTTTTTATGCGGCAGATGATATCTATGAGGTCGGCGGTCTCGGGTTCGGAGATAGGATATTCCTCTTTTCTTGCCTCCCGTTCCATTTCGCCGAGAAAGCCGTCTCTTTCGCGCCTTGTTTTCCGCATAAAATCAAGAAGATACGGATAAATTATCTTGTCTTTTTCCATATTTTATCCTAAATATTTCTTTGAGTTTTTAACGTGTTCTTCGTAAGTTTTTGAAAACGCAGACTCGCCCGTGCCGTCAAGTTTCGCGACAAAATAATAATATTCGGTCTTCGCGGGTTCTACGGCGGCGATAAGCGCGTCGATACCTGGGTTTGCTATCGGCGTCGGGGTAAGTCCCTCATGCAGATAGGTGTTATAGGGGCTGTCGGTCTGCAGGTCGGCGTAGGAAAGCACGGTTTTGACGTCCTCTTTTTTGAGAACGTAGGTTATCGTCGCGTCGCTCTGGAGTTTCATTCCGATTTTCATTCTGTTATGGAAAACGGAGGAAATGTTCGCAAAATCGCCGACGGTACCGCCCTCTTTCTGGATAATCGACGCCAGAGTGACGGCTTCGTAAAGGGTCATATCGCCGAGTTTTTCATTTATTTTGTTTTCGGTTATCACGTCGTCGAAGCGTTTGAGCATTTTGTTTATTATGTTATGCTCGGTATCGTCGACGAAAAATGCATAAGTGTCGGGATACAAAAAACCTTCGAGACGGTTTTCGGTTCCTGCGGCGGGCAGGTAATCGTAAGAATAGAAGTCGTTGTTTATCGCGTCGTAAAAGCCCTGTTCGGTGCCTATTCCCGCGGCGACGAGTTTATCGACTATCTGCGAAACACGGTAGCCTTCGGGGAAAGTAAGGCTCACGCTTTCCCTGTATTGACTCTTGTTTAAGTCGGCAAAAATATTTTCGTAACTTTCACCCTTTTTGAATTCGAAAGCGCCGAGTTGGATATTGGTGTCCGAACCCGTAAATTTCGCATAAAAACGGAATGCCGTCGGGTATTTTATAATTCCCGCTTCCTTGAGTTTATCGCCTATTTTCGAAGAATTGTCGCCTTTTTCAACGGTTATTACTCCCGTTTCTTCCGAGACGTTTTTACCTCTTATTTCACCTGATATCGCAATAGTAAAATAAGCGGCAAGAGCAAAAACCACGACAAGGACTCCGCAGACGCAAAGTCCGACAATTCTTTTTATTTTCCTCTTTTTTCGCGACGCTGAATCCATATCTTTTCTCCTTCGTTATACATTTTGCCCTGACTTTGTCCGCTTTTCCGCATTTTCTTCGAGATCATTCCGAGGAAGAAATGAACGTTTATTAAAAGCAGAGGAACGAGCAAGATTATTATTTTTGTTTCGAGCCCCGTAAAGGCAAGATTATCGTTATAAATATAAATCAGGAACGTAAGTACATTATTGAAAAAGTGCGCGAGCATCGCGACGTAGACCGAACCCGACCAATAGGACGCCGCGGCAAGGACAAAACCTGCGACCAAAGTCGACGGGATATTGAAAAGAGAGCCGTGCATCAAAGTAAAGAAGACCGCCGACCAGACCATCGCCCTTATATCGGGCTTTTTGCTTAAAGCCGAAAGGACAGCCCCTCTGAAAAACAGTTCTTCGAATATTGCGGGTATCACCGCGATAAGGCAGAGAAGCACCATTTCGTTGCTTCCGCTCATACTGAAAATTCCCGACGGGGTCATTTTGATATTGAAAAGTCCGAGGAAAAGACCTTCGAGATAGTTAAGTATAAAGCCCGAAGAAATTATGATGACCGACGTAACGACCGCAAAGACAAAATCGCCCATACGGAGCGGCATTGTCTTGAAAAAACGGCGAGCGTTTTTTGCGTCTTTCGTCTGTTTTTTAAGGATAAAGCAGCCTCCGAGCAGGATAATGACCGAGACGAACGTGAAAATTATATCCTTATGCGGAATATTGAATATGTTCGATATTCCCAAAGTCACAAGAGACACCGCGCAGGTCGCGAATATCGTTATTACTTTTTTCATACTACTCCTCTGTAATTACAGCGTTTACCGCAATATCGAAACCGTCCCTCGGCAGTTTTTCCGACAGGAACGAAGAAAGGCAAAGTCCTGCCGAAAAACCGTTAAAAGTCGCAAGAAAGCGGTCGTAATACCCGCCGCCGTAGCCGAGCCTGTACCCCTCTTTATCAAACGAAAACGCGGGGACGATACACAGCGTTTTGCCGCCGTCCGAAAACTTTTCGGACGTTTTCGGTTCTCTTATTCCGAATTTCCCGACGGAAAGGCTTTCAAGGCTTTCGGCCCTGAAAAATTCCATTTTGCCGCCCTTTTCCGTCTTCGGGTAGCAGACTTTTTTGCCGTCTGCAACGGCGCGCAGAAAAATCGGGTCGGTATTTATTTCATCAGGAAGCGACGCATATAAAAGCAGGCAGTCCGCCGCCTTATATTCTTCGGTCGCAAACAGTTTTTCCGCGATTTTATGTTCCGCGGACCTGTCGCAATTTTTTCTTTTTTGGCTGAAAATTTTGCGCAGACGATCCTTTTCGAAATCAGTATCTGATCTCATCTTTTACCTTTTTTACGACGTCTTTGCCGCAGAGAGTTTCGATTATCGCAAAAGCGAAATCGAAAGCCGCACCCGCGCCCGAAGCGGTTATCACTTTTCCGTCAACGACGGCCTTTTTGGAAGAAACTTTCGCTCCGAGAAGATATTTTTCAAAACCGGGGTAGCAGGTCGCTTTTTTGCCTTCGAGAATACTTCTTTTCCCGAGAACTGACGGAGCGGCGCAGATAGCCGCAAGATATCTGTTTTTGTTTTTAGCGTAGGAAAGTATCTCGTCGATACGGTAAAATTCGTCGAGGTTGTCGACGCCTTTTTTACCGCCCGGAAGAATAAGCATTTCCATTTCTTCAAGTTTCATTTCCTTTTCGGTTATATCGCAGGTCACGGGGATATTATGACTGCCCGTGACGGTTTTTTCGTCGGTTACCGAAACCGTTGCAACTTCAAGCCCCGCCCTTTTCAGCAGGTCGACGGGGACAACAGCCTCCGTTTCTTCGAAGCCGTCCGCAAACAAAACATAGATCATACCAAAGTCTCCTTTATATATACTGATTGAAATTCAAAAAATTATCGGCGTACAGGTTTTCGCCGCACGTTGTCATAGCCAAAGGCTCGTCCTTTTTTTCGGAGGGCAGAACAAGGCAGACTTTTTCTCTTGCCGAAAATGCTTTCGCGACCGCTTTTTCGTCTTTTCCGAAAGGTTCGGTCACTATCCTGACGCCGTTTTCAACATATGAAAACGCATAGGACCCGTCCGAAAGATAAAGACCGCCGTCACATTCCTCCGCCTCTTTTATCGCGGCGGCAAAGAGGTCTTTCGGCTTATACACTTCGTTTTTTCTGCGCGAAGAAAGATAAAGCGAATATATTTCTTCCGAAAATCCGACTTTTATAAGGTCTCTTTTTTCGCCGTTTTCAAAAGACAGTCTTTCCGAAAAAGAACACGGCGTAAAGCCGAAACGCGAATAATAGGAAAACAGGCTTTTCGTCGCAGGAAAAACGACGACCGCATTTTTTTCGGTTTTCAGAAAAGAAGAAATAAGAAGAGAGGAATATCCCCTGCCCCGATATTCTTCGGGAGTATAAACGTAACTTATAACATACGTTTTTCCGACAGAAACGGTTTCCGCCTCAAAAAGGCACATCACCGAAAGGATATCCGTTCCCGACATAAGGAAAAAAACGTTTTCTTTTTTTATATATCCCGTATCGAAAAGCATTTTCATATACTCTTCGCCGTCGCCGAACGGCTTTTGCATCATCTTGCAAAAAACGGAAACGGGAATATTTCCGCGTTTTATCTCAGGGTCTTGCAACATATTTCACCAAAAGGTCGGGGTGGTAACTGAGTTTTGCTTTCCGCAGTCCCTCGCTCCCGACATCGTCTTCCCTGTTTATATATTTGCAGTCAAGTCTTTTCGCAAGTTCGAAATTCACCGTCTGATAAGCGCCCGGATATTCGTCGAGAGCCTTTTCGAAATGAGTTATAAAAGTATCTTCGGACATTCTGCTCCCCATCGCAAACGCCGCGACTTTGCCGTCGACACGAAGAAGAATCCCGTAAAGTCCGAGTTTTGCGTAATTTGCGACGGCAATTTTCACCGCGCACAAATCACCGCAGGAATTCGACGTTCCGCTTTCGTTTTCGGCGCACCATTTTTTCGTCGTTTCAAGACATTCGCCGAGGTTTTCGGAATTTATTTCTTCGACCGTGAAATCGGGGAAAAGTTTTTTGAAACGGTTTACAAAATTCTTTTTCGCATGGTATTTC
>CAKSQP010000038.1 GCA_934486965.1 uncultured Eubacteriales bacterium | reverse complement strand
CTCTTTCGGCTCTTCTCAAATCCTATCTCATATCCGAAACGGAAGAGAAAAAGGATATACTTAAAACGATTTTCAAAGACCGCAATCCCCTCTTGAAGAAAAAGAAAAAGTCTCAGAAAAAGCAGTGAACGGGGATATGATATGAAAATGAAACGCTTTATCGGACGGATAGTCCGCCTTTACAATAAAATAATTCACAGCAATCTGTTTTTGCGGATACTTTCGCTTCTCCTCGGCATTATCGTCTGGTTTTCGATAATCAACGTCGTAAATCCGCAGAACGAAACGGTCGTCAAAGTCCCAATACAGATAGAAATGACAGGGTCAATCCCCGAACATTACGGGCTTTCTCTGTTAAATCAGGACGAAACGATGTATACGACGGTCAAGGTAAAAGGACCGCGAACAAATATTTTCACCTTTAACAATTCCGAGATAACGGCGACCGCAAACCTTTCGTCGGTGACCGAGGCGGGAACCTACTCGGTTGATATTCAGGTCAGAAGCGACGACAATAATCTTGAGATAGTCTCGGTCGAACCGTCTTCGGTATTCCTCGAATTCGATAAGATAGTGACCCGCAGTTTCGACATTTCGCTTGATTTTACGGGAGAAGTCGCAGAGGGTTATGTCATGACCGACAGTCAGGTATTTCCGAAAACGGTTGAGATCAAAGGTCCTGAAAATACCGTCGCAAATATTTCAAGAGTATATATCCCCGCAAATATCGAAAACAAGACCGAAGGTCAGAAATCGACATCGGACATTATAATAGAGAATGCCGACGGAACCATTGCCGACAAGAGCAGACTTACGCTTTCTTCCGAAAAAGTAAGTTATTCTTACGATATTTACTACACCAAGACCCTGCCTCTTGCAATCGACCGCAAAAACGATGTCGGCGGCGATGAAACAAGTT
The DNA here is from genome assembly GCA_934486965.1 of uncultured Eubacteriales bacterium. GTDB lineage: Bacteria > Bacillota > Clostridia > Oscillospirales > UBA644 > Geddesella. The sequence goes on along the minus strand of CAKSQP010000038.1, from coordinate 11,648 downwards.
ATACGAAAGTCGAAATTTCGCCGCAGAACATAACGGTCTACGGAGAGAAATCGGTTCTTGACGCAATGACCGAAGTCAAACTTGACAATATAATTTCTCTTGATTCGATAACGGGAAAAAGTCAGGCTTACGTCTTCAAACTTCCCGAAAGCGATAATTTCTCTTATCTGCAGGGACAGGACCTTACGGCAAACGTCACCGTAACGTTCGACAACAGCGTCAGAACGCAGATATACACGCTTTCGAAATCGAGGATATCGAAATTTGCGTTTGTAAATCTGCCCGAAGGGAAAACCGCGACGATAAGAACCTCGTCATTGCAGGTCCCCGTCCGTTCCCTGCCGTCATACCTGAACAACATTTCGTCTTCGATGATAAACGGAACGATAGACTTTTCTCAGCAGAACGACAAGGGACAGTACCTTGTAAATATCTCCGTCGAAACCTCGTCCCCGTACGGAATTACCCAAAGGATATATGTTGACGTAGACTTATCGTAAATTTAAGGAGACGGTTTTCCGTCTCCTTTTTTGAGGAAATATGAAACTTTTACACAATATACGAAAACCGATAGAAATATCCGAAACCGAAATATTTTCGGAAATAAGAAAGCAATACGGACTTCCCGACTCCGTTGAAATCTCGGTATATAAGGAGTCCGTAGACTGCCGACACGGAAAAATAAACAAAGTCTATACCCTTGCGATAATGACAGACCGAGAAGATCCCAACTTTGCCGACGTTCCTGAATATTCGTTTCAGGCAGACGTTAAGAATAAAGATCTTAAGGTAGTTATAGTCGGAATGGGGCCGTCGGGGCTTTTCTGCGCAAAAACGCTTTCCGATTTCGGGCTGAGACCTACAATAATCGACAGAGGCGCACCGATCGAACAAAGAGTAAAAGACGTTGAAAATCTCTGGACGACAAACGTTCTGAACCCCGAAAGCAACGTTCAGTTCGGAGAGGGCGGCGCGGGAACATTCTCGGACGGCAAACTCACCTGTCGGAAAAACGATCCCCGAAGCAGGAAGATACTTTCCGATTTCGTTATGTACGGAGCGCCCGAAAATATAGAAAAAGAGGCTCTGCCGCACATCGGGACCGACTTTCTGCGTAAGACTGTCATAAACATGAGAAACGACCTTATAAAAAAAGGCGTAAATTTCGTTTATAACGCCCGTATGACTGATATCGGAACGGACGTATCAGGAAAAGCGACCGAAGTAAAGACGACCGCGGGAAGTTTTGCCTGCGACGTTCTGGTTCTCGCGCTCGGAAACGGCTCGTTCGACACATTTACAATGCTGATGAAGAAAAACATGGCGTTTGAAACAAAGCCGATGTCGCTCGGAATAAGACAGGAACATTTTCAGTCGGATATCGACCGCGCGGTCTACGGCAAAGCCGCAAGCAATCCGCTTTTGCCGCGCGCTTCATATTCTTTTTATACACACCTTGATAAAAATACCTGCGTATATACTTTCTGTATGTGTCCGGGCGGAAAAGTCATAAACTCCTCTTCTCTTGTGGGGCGCCTCACAACAAACGGAATGAGCGATTTTTCAAGAGACGGAAAAAACGCAAACTCCGCGTTGCTTGTCTCCTTTACTCCGAATTCAGTAGCCGAAGCGCTTGAATTTCAGAAAGCAACGGAAGAAAGGGCGTTCCGTGCCGCAGGCGGTACTTTTCCCGTTTCGGCAAAGATCGCAGAAAAGAGTGCAAAAACAAAGGTTTTGCCGACAGTTCTTCCGAATTACGATTTTGCGGACTTTACAAATATCTTCACTCCGCGCTTTATTTCGGCACTTGAAAAAGGCTCAGACATATTCCATAAAAAAATATTTGCAGGCACTGCGTTCGAGCGTCCGATATTCACAGCCCCCGAAACGAGGACGTCCTCTCCCCTGCGGTTAAAAAGAGATAAAGAAACGCTGAGATCTCTTTCCCATGAAAACGTTTATCCCTGCGGAGAAGGCGCGGGATATGCGGGAGGGATAATGTCTTCGGCAATCGACGGAATAAAAATTGCGGAAAAAATTCTGACTTCATATTGAGGGATACCATGAAAAAAACAGTATTCGTTCTTCTCCTTGTTCTTTTAATGCTTTCGGGCTGTCAAAAAGCCGAAACAAAGCCCGAAGAAAAAACCGATCTTCTCGGTTCGGAAATAAATATCATCTGCGACGAAAACAACTGCAACGGTTTTCTCTGGTTTTCTTCCGACAGCAAAGAAGCCGAAGAAATGCGGCAGAGAAAAGAAGCCATTGAAAACGAATTCAACTGCAAAATAAATATTGTAAACGCAGAGACGGGCATCGAATCGTTCATAAGTTCGAAAACCGCATCAAACGCAACGGGAGACGCGGACATAACTCTTTCCCTTTCATATTACGTCAGGCGCTGGGGCAAAGCGGGATACCTTACCGACATAGCGGAAATTTCGGACGCGATAGGTTTTCCCGACAGTTTCCGCTGGGGAGACGAAAACGACCTTGAAACGACGGCTGTCGACGGCACGGTTTACGGCGTTATCCCGAAATCGTTTCCCGACAATCTGAAATCGTTTTTCTATTTCATCGTTACGAACGATGCTCTCGTAACGAAAGCGACCGGCATTTCTCCCGATATTTACAGAGAAAACGGGCTTTCGCGCGAAGATCTTGAATTTCTTGTCAAAAACTGTTATCAGCCGTCGAAGGGAATATACGGGCTCGACACAGGGCTTGAATCATTCCTTACAACCTGCATATATTCTGGCGGAGGTTCGGTTTACAATGAAAAAACAGGGGAAACGGGACTTCGTGACGCGGGAACTCTTGAAGCGTTAAGTTGGGGAGCGGATTTTCTTAATAACAACAAAGCCGCCATATATCTTCACGACGATTACCGAGATATGTTTCTTTCGGGGAAAGCCGCGCTTGCGACGGCAGACACCGCGGCAATAACGGACGACATTGCGGACAATACCGAAATCGGCAAATTTTCCGTATTCTCTTTCCCGAAAGGACCTTATGCAACGGAAGAGACCGCCGCGGGATATATCCATTCGTACAAGCACGCGATAGCCGTCCCGAAGATAACGTCCGACGTCGACGCGACAGCCGAAATACTTAAAGAATTTTTTGCCCCGCTCTCATATCTGTCGAACGAAGAGGATCTGAAGAAATATTATAAAAACGGAGTTTTCTGGGCGGACGAAGACGTAGAAACGGTCTTTGACGAATCCGCAAAAGGCAGATACAACTATTGGCAGGAAGGCTTTCACAACATAATGACGAATATTGCCGAAGCGGCTGTATCGCAGTCTCCTGCGGCGGCTCTTTCAAGCGCGCTCGGGATAGCCGACAACTCGGTTGAAACAACGATAAAACCGAACCGCGAGGGGCTTAAACTTTATTTCGAATAGTTCATAAAAAGGACACAGAAAAATATTGACAATCAGCCCTTTTTGTTGTAAAATGATAAAAAACAGGGAGAATTAAGATGAAAAAGCAGTCAGCAAACGCAAATATGTTTTTTTACTTTTATTACCAGGGCTTTTATTTCGGCGCCGGTCATTTTTGCTGCGAAAAAACATCTGCGTAATTCTCTTATGAATTTGTAAAGTAAACCGATGTTTGTTTTCAGCAGACATCGGTTTTTTAATTGTAAAAAAGGAAAGAAAGCAATGAATTTACTTGACGAGGCAAGAAAAGAAATTTCAGCCGCCGACAAAATAATCGCGGAGCAGTTTGAAAAACGAATGCACGCGGTCGAAAACGTCGCAAAATACAAAAAGGAACATTCCCTTCCCGTCTTCGATTCCGACAGAGAAGACGCGCTCGTAAAAAAGAATCTTGAATATCTTTCGGACGACGGGATAAAAGATCTTTACGTTTTGTTCCAGAAACAGGTAATGGATCTGTCAAAACAGTATCAGGCGTCGCTTATTTCGGGACAGAGAATAGCGTTTTCGGGTATTGCGGGCGCTTACGCTCACATAGCGGCGACCAAGATATTCCCCGAAGCAAGAGCATATCCTATGCCTAACTTCGAAAAAGCGTACCGTTCTGTCGAAGACGGCGAATGCGACGCGGTAATCCTGCCGATAGAAAACAGCATGGCGGGCGAAGTCGGAGCAAATATTGATATGATGTTTGCGGGAAGCCTTTATATCACGGGAATTTACGAACTGAAAATATCCCATAATCTTCTCGCAAAACCCGGAACAAAACTTTCGGAAATAAAAGAAGTCGTAAGCCACACTCAGGCGCTTGAACAGTGCAGGGATTTCATAGAAAGAAACGGACTCACGACAATAAACGAAGTCAATACCGCCATGGCGGCGAAAAAAGTCGCAGACTCGGAAGACCGTTCGGTCGCGGCAATAGCAAGCAAAGAGACCGCAGAACTCTACGGACTTGAAATAATAAAAGAGTCTATAAACGAAAACACAAGCAACACGACAAGATTTGCGGTACTTTCAAGACAAAGACATTCCGACGCAAACAACAGTCTGTTCACGCTTGTCTTCATTGTAAAGCATGAAGCGGGAGCGCTTGCGAAAGCAATAGACATCATCGGAGAGTTCGGTTTCAATATGCAGATGATAAAAAGCAGACCGCTCCGCTCTTCCCTCTGGCAATATTATTTCTTTACGGAGATCGAGGGAAATCCCGACAGCGAAAACGGCAAAAAAATGCTCGGACGGCTCGGAGAGATATGCCTTGAACTCAAAGTTCTCGGTTCGTACGGCAAACACATCAATATCGAAAGTCAGGAAGTTTTATGAATTTGACGGTTGACTTAAAGGAAAGAAGTTACGGAATAACAATAGGCAGAAACTTGCTTGCAGACGCCGATAAATATTTTGACTTAAACAGAAATGTTCTTATTGTGACCGACGACAATATCCCGACGGAATATTCCGAAAAGATAAAAAAATGTTCGAAGAACGGAATTATAAAGATTATCCCGAACGGAGAAAAGTCGAAATCTTTTGACGGACTTGAAACGCTTCTCAAAACCATGCTCGACAACGGATTTTCGCGCAAAGACTGCGTTGTTGCGGTCGGCGGCGGTGTTGTCGGGGACCTTGCGGGGTTTGCGGCGGCGACTTATATGCGCGGTATTGATTTTTATAACGTGCCGACGACCGTTCTTTCTCAGGTCGATTCGTCGATAGGCGGAAAAGTCGCGATAAATTTCGGCGGAGTAAAAAACATTGTCGGAGCATTCTATCAGCCGAAAGCAGTTCTTATAGACACCGAAACGCTCTCTTCCCTGCCCGACAGGCAAATCAAAAACGGACTCATGGAAGCGTTAAAGTCGGGAGCGATAAGAGACCGCGAACTTTTTGAAATGTTCGAAAATACCGATAAACCCGACATAACTCAGATAATATACAAGTCTCTTACCGTCAAGAAAAACATCGTTGAAAACGACGAAAAAGAAAAGGGCGAGAGAATGCTCTTAAATTTCGGACACACGATAGGACACGGACTTGAAGTCGCCGCAGACGGAAAACTTTTTCACGGAGAAGCGGTCGCTCTCGGAATGTATCTGATATCTGGAAACGAACTCCGCGAAAGGCTTAGGAAAATATATATTTCCCTCGGAATGTGGGATAATCTCAAAACGGTATATACCGACATTATAACAAACAAAACTGACAGAATAAGATCTGCAATACTTCACGACAAAAAAGCCGCAGACGGAATTTTCTCGGCAGTAGTCGTCGAAAATATCGGGGACGGAAAAATAAAAAAGATGACGGCGGAAGAAATCGATTCTTTGATAGGGGGATTGAAATGAAAAACACATTCGGACAAAGCCTTGCGCTGACGGTATTCGGCGAAAGCCACGGCCCTGCGGTCGGCGCAATTATCGACGGACTTGCCCCCGGACTTTCGGTAAACGAAGATTTCATCAGACATCAACTCGACCAGCGCCGTCCCTACGGAAAAATTTCAACGCCGAGAATCGAAGAAGACAACTTTGAAATTCTTTCGGGCGTTCATAACGGAAAGACAACGGGAACGCCGCTTTGCATAATGATAAGAAACAAAAACACGCAAAGCAAAGACTATTCCGAACTTGAAAGCAAGCCCCGTCCTTCCCATGCGGACTACACGGGAGAAATAAAATACCGCGGATTCGAAGATCCCCGCGGAGGCGGTCATTTTTCGGGAAGAATAACAGCGGCGATAGTCGCGGCGGGCGCAATAGTTATCGACGCGCTCAAAAACAAGGGAATAATTATCGGGACGCACATAAAGAACTGCGGAGATATTTCCGACAGAGATTTTTCCGACATTTCCGATGATATCATGACGCTCGGAAAAGAAAAATTTGCAGTGCTTGACGAAAGTGCCGCAGAAAAAATGATAAAGAGAATCGAAAAAGCCGCAGAAGAAAAAGACAGCGTCGGCGGAGTTCTCGAAACCGCGATCTCGGGACTTCCCGCAGGCGTCGGAGAACCGTGGTTCGATTCTTTTGAAAGCGTTCTTGCGAGAGGACTGTTTGCCGTTCCTGCGGTCAAGGGCGTTGAGTTCGGACTCGGATTTAACTTTGCAAAAACAACGGGAAGCCTTGCAAACGACCCGTTTACCGTAAAAAACGGCAGAATAGAAACAGAGACAAACAATAACGGCGGAATAAACGGCGGGATAACAAACGGAATGCCCGTTATTTTCAGAACCGCAATAAAGCCCACTCCGTCGATTTTCAGAGAACAGAAGACCGTCGATATGAGAACGGGAAAAGAAACGACTTTGACGCTTACAGGAAGACACGACCCCGCGATCTTCCACCGCGCAAGAGTCGTCGTCGACAGCATTGCGGCGTTTGCCGCGGCAGACCTTTTATCTCTCCGTTACGGAACGGATTTTCTTTCGGAGGAATAAAATGGACTTCGGACTTATAGGACACCCTCTCGGACACAGTTTTTCAAAGGAAATTCACGAAAGTCTCGGACTTTATACCTATGAAATATGCGATCTTCCCGAAGAAGATTTTGCAAAATTCATGACCGAAAAAAATTTCAGAGGGATAAACGTCACGATACCGTACAAACAGAAAGTTATCCCGTATCTTGACGAAATTGACGAAACCGCAAAAGAGATAGGCGCGGTAAACGCGATAATAAACAAAAACGGAAGACTTTACGGATACAACACCGACCTTTTCGGTATTTCAAATTTGATTCTGAAAACCGCTGGAGAGATTTCGGGAAAAACCGTTCTTATCCTCGGTTCGGGAGGAACTTCAAGGACCGCGGCGTATGCGGTAAAAACTCTCGGCGCAAAAAAAATATATAAAGCGACAAGAAAGCCCGACCTTGTTCCTGACGGAGATTTTGAGTTTATAACTTACGATAATCTCGATAAAATTGCCGATATTACAGACATAATAATCAACACAACGCCCGTCGGAATGTTTCCGGACACCGACGTTTCTCCCATTGACATTTCCGTCTTTAATAATTTATCGGCTGTCGTCGACGCGATATACAACCCGTTGAAAACAAAACTTGTTTACGCGGCGGAAAGCAGAAAAATCCCCGCGCAGACAGGACTTTATATGCTCGTATCTCAGGCGGTAAAAGCGGCTGAACTTTTCACGGGCGAAAAAATTTCCGTGGAAACATTGAATAAAGTCTTTTCCGATATTCTTAAAAGCAAGCAAAACATTGTTCTTACGGGAATGCCGGGTTGCGGAAAAACGACCGTCGGGAAACTTCTTGCCCAAAAAACAGGAAAAACATTTGCCGACACCGACGAACTGATCGAAAAAGAATACGGGCACCCGTCAAAAATCATCAGAGAACACGGCGAAGAATATTTCAGGGACATTGAAAGCCGCGTTATTTCCGACCTTAAAAACACCAATGCAAAAGTCATCGCCGTAGGCGGCGGCGCGGTATTAAGAAAAGAAAACGTTGAAAATCTGAAAAAAAACGGGGTCACGGTCTTTATCGACAGAGACATAAACGATATTCAGCCGACAAACGACCGTCCGCTTTCATCGGACAGGAACAAACTGAAGAAACTTTACGACACCCGTTATCCGATATATGCCGCGGCGGCGGATATAACGGTTATTTCGGATAATAATTCCGAAAATGTAACGGATATGATAATTAAGGAGTTTTCAAAATGAAAATAACCGTCATAAACGGCGCGAACATCAACTTCATAGGAATAAGAGAACCCGATATTTACGGCAAAAAAACCTATAAAGATCTTGTACTGATGATCGAAAAATACTGTAAAGATCTCGGGATCGAAGTCGAAATATATCAGTCGAACCATGAGGGCGACCTCGTCGATAAGATACAGGATTGCTACAAAAAATCGGACGGCATCGTAATAAATCCCGGAGCGTATACCCATACAAGCATTGCGATAGCCGACGCTTTGAAGGCGGTATCCGTCCCCGCAGTCGAAGTTCACATCTCCGACGTTTCCGCGCGCGAAGATTTCAGGCAGATAAGTTATATCAGAAATATCTGCGTTGCAACTGTCGCGGGGAAAGGGCTTGACGGTTATCTCGAAGCAATAGACATCTTGAGGAACGGAAAATGAATATTACGATTTTGCCGTCAAAGGCAAACGGAGAAATAAAGGCTCAGCCGTCGAAAAGTATGGCTCACAGACTTATTGTCGCGGCGATTCTCGCAAAGGGAACGTCCGTAATAAAAAATGTCGTTATGAGCGAAGATATAGGCGCAACATTGTCGGCGGCAACGGCTTTCGGCGCAAAATATGAAATTTCGGGAGACAAAATCACCGTAGTTTCTGACGGATTTTCCCCTGAAAAGAACGCGGTCATCGACTGCAACGAAAGCGGAAGCACTCTTCGTTTTCTTATTCCCGTTGCGCTTACCGCCGCTTTCCCGATAGTTTTTACGGGAAAACCCCGACTTATGGAACGCCCTCTTGCGGAATATGAGAATATCTGTAAAAAATACGGGCTCTTATTTGAGCGAGGAGACGGAAAAATAACCGCCTGCGGCAAACTGACGGCGGGAGACTTTGAAATCAGAGGAGACGTCTCAAGCCAATATATTACGGGGCTTCTGTTTGCTTTGCCGCTTCTCAACGGCGATTCGGTACTGAATATTCTGCCGCCCGTGGAAAGCCGTTCCTACATCGACCTTACTTTTGAAACTCTCGACCTTGCAAAAATAAGATATGAAAAAGACGGAAACTCTGTAAGGATTTTCGGAAACCAACAGTATTCTCCCATCACCCAAACCGTCGAAGGAGACTTTTCGAACGCCGCTTTTCCCGACGCTTTCGGGCTTATCGGAGGCGACGTTACGATTACGGGACTTTCGGAAAACTCAAAACAGGGAGACTCCGTTTACAGAGAATATTACCGCAAACTGAGCGGCGGAACGCCCGTTCTCGATATCGGAAACTGTCCCGACCTTGCACCCGTACTTTTAGCGGTCGCCGCCTTAAAAAACGGTGCGACGCTTGAAAATACGGCAAGACTTCGCTATAAAGAATCGGACAGAGGAAACGCGATGAAAGAGGAACTTGAAAAGTTCGGTGCCGACATTACCGTTGAAGACAACAGGATAACGGTAAAGAAAGCGCCCCTGCATTTCCCCTCGTCTCCCCTTTCGTCCCATAACGATCACAGAATAGCGATGGCTCTTTCGGTTATATGTTCAATTACGGGAGGAACGATAACAAGAGCCGAAGCGGTAAGAAAAAGTTATCCCGACTATTGGAAAGATTTGGAAAAACTCGGAATTGAGGTAAAATATGAATAAAATAACAGCAGACACCGAATTTTTGATAATCGGTCTCGGCGTTATCGGAGGAAGTTACGCAGAAGCGCTCAGCGCAAAAGGCTACAAAGTAAAAGCGATAACCAAAGAGCAAAAGGACATTGATTACGCTTTGAAAAGGAAAATGATCTCCGAAGGAACGACCGAGGTCGATGAAAACATAATAAAAACCGCGGACATTATCGTTTTTGCACTTTATCCGCACATACTTACGGAATGGCTTGAAAAAAATCAGGGGTTAATAACTCCGGGAACTCTGTTAACAGACGTTACGGGCGTAAAATCGGCGGTCGTACCGAAGATACAGGCACTTCTCCGCCCCGACCTTGAGTTTATCGCAAGCCACCCGATGGCGGGACGTGAAAGCCGCGGAATCGAATATGCCGACGGCAATATTTTCAAGGCGGCAAACTTTATAGTCACCCCGACCGAAAAAAATACGCGGGAAGCAATAGAGACCTGCAAAAAACTCGGCGAAATTCTCGGATTTTCCCGGATAAGCGAACTTACGATCGAAGAACACGATAAAATGATAGGTTTTCTTTCGCAACTTACGCACTGCATTGCAATTTCGCTTATGACCTGCAACACAAACGACGACCTCGTCAAATATACGGGAGACTCTTTCAGAGACCTTATCCGTATCGCGAAAATAAACGACGAGATGTGGTCGGAACTGTTTTTGCTGAACAAAAAATATCTTTCGGGCGAAATCGATATGTTCATAAACGAACTTGAGAAAATAAAACAGTATCTCGACGCCGACGACAGAGAAAGCCTGCGAGAGATGATGAAACTTTCAACCAAGAGAAAAATTCAATTTGATAAACACAGATAAACGGAGGAAAGAAAAATGAATTGCGAATTCAAAAGAAAATTGCCTGTACCTATGGAAATAAAAGAAATGTTTCCGGTAACGCACGAAATGTCACAGATAAAAACAAAGAGAGATATTGAAATCGGAGATATTTTCCGCGGAACTTCCGATAAATTTCTCCTTATTATAGGTCCCTGTTCCGCCGACAGCGAAGAACCCGTTATAGAATACATCTCACGGCTTCGCGAAGTTCAGGAAAAAGTCAAGGACAAAATTCTCATCGTTCCGAGAATTTATACAAACAAACCCCGAACAACGGGCGACGGATATAAGGGAATGCTTCATCAGCCCGATCCTCAGGCGGCGCCCGATATGCTTGCAGGCATAATAAAGATCAGAGAACTTCACATGAGAGCGATAAAGGAAACAGGCTTTACCTGCGCCGACGAAATGCTCTATCCCGATAATTACAGATATCTTTCGGATCTGCTTTCTTATGTCGCGGTCGGCGCGCGTTCCGTTGAAAATCAGCAACACAGACTCACGTCAAGCGCTATCGAAGTTCCCGTCGGAATGAAAAACCCGACAAGCGGAGACCTTTCGGTAATGATGAACGCAATAATCGCCGCGCAGCACAGCCACACCTTTATTTACAGAGGCTGGGAAGTCGAAAGCAAAGGCAATCCGCTTGCCCATGCGATCCTGCGCGGAAGCACCGACGATCAGGGAAGAAACAGTTCAAACTATCATTATGAAGACCTTCTCAAACTCTGCGAACTTTACGAAAGCAAAAATTTGCAGAACATGGCGGTAATAATCGACACGAACCACGCAAATTCGGGCAAGAAATACCTCGAACAGATACGAATAAGCAAAGAAGTTATACACAGCAGAAACCACAACGAAAAACTTAAGAGTTTCGTCAAGGGGCTTATGATCGAAAGTTATCTCGAAGACGGAAATCAGAAACCCGAAGACGGCGTTTACGGAAAGTCGATAACCGACCCCTGCCTCGGCTGGGAAAAGACCGAAAAACTCATCTACGATAT
>CAKSQP010000037.1 GCA_934486965.1 uncultured Eubacteriales bacterium | reverse complement strand
GTGTACCGTAAGGTAATCGCTGCCGGCTTTCGCGAAATCTTCGATATATCTTTCGGGACGGTCTATCATAAGATGAACGTCGAAAATCATATCGGTGTGTTTTCTTGCGGAAGCAATAACGGGAAGTCCGAAAGAAATGTTCGGGACGAATATCCCGTCCATAACGTCGATATGTATAAGATCGGCTTCGGAAACGCTGTTCATTTCCGCTTCGATATTCGCAAGGTCGCAGGCAAGAAGTGACGGCGATATTTTCATATTATTCTCCAGTCTGTATGTTTACCGTTTTTATTTCTTTTGTTTCGGTGTCGAAAAGCACCGACTGAAACAGTATCTTTTCCGTATCCTGATTATATCGGACAGGCGTTCTTGTTGTGAATTTCTTTATTGCGTCGGCAGACTTTATTCCGAGAACGGAGTCTTTTCCTCCGACCATTCCGACGTCTGTTATATAGCCTGTGCCTTTCGGCAAAATTCGGCAGTCGGAAGTCTGGACATGGGTGTGCGTTCCGAAAACGGCAGTCACCTTTCCGTCAAGATAAAAGCCGAGAGCCTTTTTTTCGCTTGTCGCCTCCGCATGGAAATCGACAAAAATAAAATCACAGTCGGAAAGCGACGGAAGAAGTCTGTCCGCGGTAAAAAACGGATTTTCGTCGGCGTCGCAATAGAGTTTTCCCGACAGACCCACAACCGCGACTTTTCCGTCGGGGGTGTCTGTTTTCAGATATCCCATTCCGGGGTCTTCGGGCGGGAAATTTGCGGGGCGGACGATATATCCGCCGTCGTCGAAAAGACCGTAACTGCTTTTTTGGCGGAAAGCGTGGTTCCCCGTCGTCACAACGTCGACACCGCAGTAGCGGAGCCTTTCGGCAAGTTCGGGAGTTATTCCGTTGTTTTCGGCGGCGTTTTCTCCGTTCGCGATAACGAAACCGATATTTTCGTTCCGTCTGAGCGTCGGAAGAATTTTTTCGACCGCTCCGACCGATACGGGTCCGACGATATCGCCGATAAAAAGAACTCTCATGACGTTTCCTTTCCGTTTGAGTATACCTATACATTGTTTATTATACATTATTATATCTGAAAAAGCAAGGAATTCTCTCCGTTTTCGGTAAAATTTCATTGTATTTTCGAAAAAACCGTCATTTCGGGCACAAAATCGGGTCAAAAACGGCTCACTTATTAACTTGAACTTGACGAAACGGGGGTTTTGTGATATACTTTCCGCAGCGAAAGGAGGAACGGAGATGAAAAACTTCACGGCGGCAATAATCTGCGCCGGCGGCAGCGGAAGCCGAATGAAGAGCGCAAAGAACAAACTTTTGCTTCCTCTCGGCGGCGTTTCGGTCTTTGAGCGGACGCTCTCGGCGTTTGACCAAGCGGCAACCATCGACGAAATCATCGTTTCCGTATCTCTTTCGGGAAAAAAGGCTTTTGAAGATATTCTCGAAAAAACGGTTAAGAATAAACCGTACAAAGTCGTTATCGGCGGAAAAAATCGGGAAGAATCGGTAAAAAACGGAATTGCCGAGGTTGACGGCGACTGTGAATTCGTATCGGTCCACGACGCCGCGCGCCCGCTCATAACCCCCGAAGAAATAGACAAAATAAATGAAAAGGCGTATATCTGCGGGGCGGTCTGTGCGGGAAACCCCGTCAAAAACACCGTTAAAATTCTGAAAAAAAACGGCAAAATCGAAAAAACGCTTGAAAGAGATCTTCTTTTTTCGGCGGCGACCCCGCAGGTTTTCAGAAAAGAAATCCTGACGGAGGCTTTTGAAAAATTTGCGGATATTCTCGGGGATTTCACCGACGACGCGTCTCTTGCCGAGGCTCTCGGATATGAAGTCGAAACTTTTTTCTGCGACGAAAAAAATATAAAGATAACGACTCCCGAAGATATTAAAACAGCCGAAAAATTCCTCGGTTTTTAATAGGCTCACGAGACATAATATCACCGAAAGGCGTGATATTATGAAAAAAGAAAACGGGATAAAATTCTTTCCCGAAAAATTAAGACCGATCAGTTATTCCGACAGCGAATTTATGCAAGTCGCACTTCCCGAAGAAGACGGCAGCGGATATCTTCCGTTCGGCTCGTCCCTTGAGGATATAAGGAAGACCTGTGAGGAAAACAAACTGTAAAGGACGGTTTTTATGAATATTACGGCGTCTGCAAAACACGACAGAAAAACAATGGAAAAATATCTGCGTTTCAATATGTTCAAAGGCAGATTCTATAAAATTTCACCCTATATCTACGGGGTGCTTGTCGCAATTTTCATTTTTGTTGCGGTAATGTATCAGATAGCGCTCGGCTTTCAACTTTTCATGACTGCGGCGGCGGTAATTTTAACAGTCGCATACACTGTGCAGATAATATATTTTTACGCATATCCCGTTATGAAAATGAAAAAAAGAGAAGACGACACCGACAACGAAATAATTTATACGTTTTCGGATGACGGCTTTGATTTTTACACCGCAAAAGCGGGCGAAGACAAGAAAGCGCATTTTCTTTATTCCAAACTTTTCAAAATATATGAGACCAAAGAATTTTTCTATATGTACTTAAACAAGACGGGTGCTTTTATCGTTGACAAGGCGACCGTCGAAGGCGACGTTTCGGAACTTTCTTCGGCGATAAAAACAGCCGCAGGAAAGGGTAAATACATAAAATGCCTGTAAAAGGGGAGATATTTCTATGCTTGAATACAAGCTTTGGATCGTCTTTTTCTTTCTTGCCGCAATTCACGTCACTGCGTGTTTTCTGAATTTTTATAAGATCAGGGTCGCGACAAAGCCGCTTCTGCTTATTTTTCTGTCGGTAATTTACGCAACGTCGGCGACAGTTTTCCGTCCGCTCGTTTTCGCCGCTCTGCTTCTCGGCTTTGCGGGAGACACCCTGCTTTTGCTCGGAGACCGCAACAAAACGTTTTTCTTTGTCGGAACGGCGGCGTTCGGCGCGGGACACATAACATATCTTCTGTCCCTTATTTCAAGCGTTGATATCTGGGGGTCTCTGCGACTTCTCGTTATCGCGTTCGTTATAATTTTCGTCGAACCTCTCATTTTGTTTATGAAAATAAAAGACGGCATACCCTCGAAATTCAGGTATCCGTCTATATTATACGGCGTTGTAATAACGCTTATGGCGGCGTTTTCGGTAACGTATCTTTTCTCGGCGCAGACGACCGAATCGCTCCTTATTTTCTGCGGAATGGCGTTTTTCGTCCTGAGCGACAGCCTGCTTGTCTACTGTATGTTCGGCAAAAAGGAACAACCACCCGTTTATAACGGACTTATAATGCTGACGTATATCGCGGCGCAGTCGCTTCTTACCGCTGGATTTATCTTAATGAAATAAAGAATTCGGGGCTGAAAACAGCCCCGTTTTTTATTTTATCAGAGAAGAAATCACCGAAACGAATTCGTCCTGCGAAAGTCCGTCGGAGGAGATGAAAAATCCGACGTTTTTATACATAAACTGCGCGCAAAAACCGTGGTTTTCCGTCGTTCCTATCAGCACTTCGTTATTGTTTATCACCGATTTTTCCGCAGTTTCGTCAAACGCAAAACAAAGAAACGGATAGCCGCCCTTTTTGACTTCGACGGTAAGCAGACGGGTGTCTCCGACGTTCGACCATGAGACAGAATCGGTGTCGAAATAAACGTCGCCCGTGCCGCCGTCACGTCTGTAAATACCGCAGTTTCCGCCCTCCTGCATCGCAAGGTCGGACGGGACTTCGGGAAGATAATTTATCCCGTAATATTCGAACATTTCGTCCCTTGTCATGAGAATAAAATCGTCAGACAAAAGGCAGATACCGTTTTTATTCGGAGACGAATCTCCGACGGGATTGACGACTATATAATCGCCGACATAATTTTCGTTGTTTTTCTTTTCGTCGGGTTTTACATAACCGCCGACTTCGTTACCGTTGGGAAGAATATCAAGTTTCCGACTGACGCCGAACACCGACACGCAAACAAGACAAACGCAAAATGCAGAAGCCGCCGCCCTCATATAAATTTTTTTCTTTCTTTTTTTCTCCGTAAAAAACTTTTCTCTGCGGCAAAGCAGGCTGTTGACCATTTCATCACAACTCTTCATAAGAAAAGCCCTCCTTTTCAAGTTTTGACTTCAGAGAAAGTTTCGCCCGATAAAGAAGATTTTTTATCTGACGGTCGCTCTTTTTTAAGACGGTCGCCGCCTCTTTATTTGAAAAGCCTTCGAAATACACAAGCCACAGAACGGCTCTGTAATCGGCGGAAAGTCCGCAAAGAGCCTTGCAGAGAACGATTTTTCTTTCTTCTTTGAGATAAGAGGTCTCAAGGTCCGTTTCTTCGCCGATAAGATTTTCATAGTCCTCCGACAGAAAAGAAACCTTTGAATCGTGTCTTATAAAATCGATTGCAACGTGTCTGCCTATTGCGTAAAGCCACGATCTGAAAGAACTTTTCCCCGAATATTTCGGCTTTTTGGTGATAAGCCTGAAAAATGTGTCTTCCGCAAGTTCTTCGGCGGTATGAATATTCTGCACATAACCGTTAAGATAAAGAATAAGCCCGTCTTTATAATCTTTTACGAGTTCGGCTATTCCCCTGTCGTCGCCCGCAAGAAAACGGCGGTAGCTACTTGCACCGTTATCCATCGGTCTCTCCTTTCCGAAAGGTTTTGCCTTTCACCTTTTAGTCGCATAAGAAAACAAAAAGTCTCACATAAAAAATGCCGCAGTTTTTCGGACTGCGGCATAATGCTATTCTATTGATTTAAGAGAAGTTGCCATATCGATTTTGTCGAGCCGTTTTGACATAAAGAGGTTTACCGTAAGGGCAAAAACGAAGGTCAGGGCAAGGGACAAAATATAACTTAAAGGCGTTATTTTGTTCTGGAAAGTAACCTGATCGACATTTATGCAGCTCATGACAAAGGCGTGAAGGAGTTTGCCCGCGGGCAGCCCGACAACGGCTCCGAGAGCGGTCAGAACCACTATTTCACGCATGACATAAGCCGCGACTTCGCCTTTTCTGAAACCGAGAACTTTTATTGTCGCGATTTCTCTTATACGCTCTTCGATATTGATATTCGTGAGGTTGTAGATTACGATAAACGCAAGAGCCGCCGCACAGACAAGGACGAGAAGAACGATATAGTTAAGGCTGTTCATTGTCGAACTTACTCTTGTTACAAGGTCTTCGTTTACCGTCACGGCAGTAACTCCGTCGCAGCTTCCGACCTTTGCGGAAACGTCGCGGACATCGGCGTTTTCCGAAACGTTTACATAGAGGGTATTCGTATCGGGTTCTTTTCCGAAGCCTGCGGAATATGTTTCCGCGGAAATTACGGCGTAGTTATACAGGTAATTATCGAAAATTCCCGAAACGGTGACTTTTATTTCGTTATAATCTCCGTTACGCAGGGTTATTTCGTCGCCCGTTCCGACGGAGAGGGCATTTGCAACGCTCGTCGAAATTATCGCTTCGCCGTTCTGAGGTTCCGCAACGGATTTTCCGTCAAGGGCAAAGGAAACGAAACCGTCGAAATTTCCGTCTTCGGGGACAAGGAGATTTATACTTTTCATTCCCGAAGAATTGACTGCGTCGTCGGCTTCCGACAGGACTTTCAGCACCTTATCGACGCCATCGACCGCGGCGACATTTTCATAAGCCTTATTGCCGTCCGACACGGAAAGAGAAATGTCATACTGCATTATTTCGTTGAACTGCAACGCGACAACGTCTTTTATCGAATCGCGGATACCGAAGCCCGTAATAAGGAGAGCGGTGCAGCCGCCGATACCGACGATCATCATGAAAAGTCGGTTTTTATATCTGAAAATATTCCTTGCGGAGACCTTTTTCAAGAAACCCAGATGTTTCCAGATAAAAGGTATTTTTTCTATCCATACCTTTTTCCCTTCTTTCGGGGCTTTCGGGCGGATAAGGGTCGCAGGCACGGGGCGGAGTTCGGCAAGACAGGTGAAGTACGCCGCACCGCAGGAACAGAGAAGCGCCGCCGCAAGACAGATAACGAACATCACGGGGTCGAAAACGTATTCGAGAGGCGCGAAATTATACATTATATCGTAGACCGACCAGATTATCTGCGGGATTATGAGCGTTCCCGCGAAATATCCCATAAGCCAGCCGAGGAGTGCGGCGGAACCCGAATATACAAGGAATTTCGACTGAATTTTCGCGTTTGAATAGCCGAGAGCCTTGAAAATCCCTATCTGTCCGCGACATTCGTCGACCATTCGCGTCATTGTCGTCATACAGACGAGAACCGCGACCAAAAGGAAGAACATCGGGAAAACGACAGATACCTGTTCGACTATGTTGCTGTCGTTTTCAAAACAGACATAGCCGATATTCGAATGACGGTCAAGTTGATATAAAGTCGGCTTTTCGACCTTTGAAAGGTCTTCTTTCGCCTGTTTTATATCCGCTTTCGCGTCGTTTATTTCCTTTTCGGCGTCGGTGAATTTTTCGTCCGCCTCTTTTTTATTTTTTTCGTATTCTGCTTTTCCGTCGGCAAGCGTTTTTTCCTTTTCCGAAATTTCGGCTTCGGCTTTCTTTATTTCCGCTTTTCCGTCGGTTATTTCCGTCTGTTTTTCGGCGAGCGTTTTTTCGTTCTTTGCAATTTCCGCGTCAGCCGCCGCAAGTTGCTTATTTGTTTCGGTTTCGGTCTGCGAAAGGGTCTCAAGCCCTGCGTTTATCTGCGAAAGCACGGCGGTATAATATGCGGCTTTTTCGCTGTCGCCTATCGCCGTGCAATATGCAATAGCCTGCTCGGTCGCGGTTTTCCGAGAGGAAAGTTCCTCTCTTTTTGCCGCGAATTCTTTTTCGGCGGCAGTCTTTTTGTCCGCAAGTTCCTTTTTTGAAGAGGTCAGTTTTTCGGTCGCTTCGGCGAGCGCTTTTTCGCCGTCCGAAAGTTCTTTTTTCTTATTTTCGAGTTCGGTTTTTCCGTCGGCAAGCGCTTTTTCGCCGTCGGTAATTTCCTTTAATGCGTCCGCAAGTTTCTTTTCGGCGTCGGCTTTTTCCGACAAATATTTTTCCTCGTTTTCGGCAAGCGTTTTTTCGCCGTCGGCAATCTCCTTTTCGGCGTCCGAAACTATTTTTTCGTAGCGGACATCTCCCCTTTCATTGAGGAGGTTTTCGATCTTATCGTGCCAATTCTGTTCGAGAAGATCGTCGTATCCGTCGCTGTATGCGTCAGCGGCAATATCGGTAAGCAGATATATTCCGTGATAATATTCGCTTTCGAAGCCGTCGGGAGGAATACAGACAAACGCCGAAATCGTTCCCGAGCCGACGGTCGTCGAGCCTCGCTCATAGTTAAGGTATATGGGAGTGAGAGCCGTTCCGACGATAAGGTATTTGTCATATTTCAGAGTGTTTAAGGTGTCTTCGTCGTTTTCAGCCGACACCTCGATATATTTTCCTATCATATCGGAAGAGAAATATCTTGCGTCGATAACACATTCGTCGGCGTTTTCGGGGGCCCGTCCCGAAACGATATTCAGTTCGTTGACGCCCGTCGTTATGCTTTCCGCACGGTAGACCTTTTCGCCGCCGTCCGAAATTTCCGCGATAAAGTCGACGGTATAAGAACCTGCCGCCGTAACTCCGTCAAGAGCCGAAAATGCTGCAACGTCGTCATCGGTAAAGCCGAGAGTCGAAAGCAGACGGTAATCGTAAAATTTATGGTCGGCAAGGTATTTTACCGCAGTCTTTCTCATGTCGGGTTCGGTCATTCGGAGTCCCGCAAAAAAGCCTACGCCGAGCGCAATAATAAGGAGAATTGCAAAATATCTTCCGAGACTGCTCTTTATTTCGCGGAAAGTATTTTTGGCAAAAGAACTCTTTACCATTCTATTTCCTCCACGGGGGTCGGATTTTCGTTTGTTCCGACCGATTCGACAGTTCCGTTTTTGACCTTTATTACTCTGTCCGCCATTGCCGTAAGGGCGGAGTTATGAGTGATTATTACGACGGTCACGCCGTTTTTACGGCACATATCCTGCAGGAGTTTCAGAACTGCCTTACCTGTGTTATAGTCGAGCGCGCCCGTAGGTTCATCGCAGAGAAGAAGTTTCGGGCGTTTGGCTACCGCGCGGGCAATGGCGACTCTCTGCTGTTCGCCGCCCGAAAGTTGCGCGGGGAAATTGTTTTTCCTGTTCTCAAGCCCGACAAGGTCCAAAGCGTCGGAGGCGGGCATCGGATCTTTGCATATCTGCGCCGCAAGTTCGACGTTTTCAAGCGCCGTCAGGTTCTGGACGAGATTATAGAACTGAAAAACGAACCCTATATCGTACCGACGGTATTCGGTAAGTTTCTTTTTATCGAAAGACGAAATTTCAACGCCGTCGAGAAAAACTTTTCCGTCGGTCAGGGTGTCCATTCCTCCGAGGATATTGAGTAGCGTGGTTTTTCCCGCGCCCGAAGGACCTACGATAACGCAGAGTTCGCCTTTTTTTATTCCGAAAGAGGCGGAGGTCAGCGCGGGAATTTTTATTTCGCCCATGTCGTAAACTTTGGAAACGCTGTCAAAAGTAACATAATCCTGCATTTTTTACTTCCTTTCCGTTATGAAAAAAGTGTGGAAACGCCGTAGAACGCCGAGGTGACGCACAGTGCCGCCGCAAACTGTAAAATCGCGGCAAGCACGGTGCGGAAAAGCCCCGTTTCTCTTTTAAGAGCCGACAGAGCGGCGACGCACGGCGGATATAAAAGAATGAATATAAGAAAACTCATCGCCGAAAGAGGCGACGGAAAGACCGACGGAAGCCCGCCTGTTTTTCCCGTTAAAACAAACAAAGTCGCGACGACCGATTCTTTCGATAAAAAGCCCGAAATTATCGCGGCGGTCGCCTGCCACGAAGAAAAACCGCAGAAAGCAAAGAGCGGAGAGACAAACCGTCCGATCGCGGCAAGCATACTCTCTTCCGCAGGCACGGGGCAAAGCGAAAAATCAAAATAAGTGAGCGCACGGACAGCGACCGACGACAGAAGAATTATTCCGAAAGCCTTTGAAAGAAAATCACGGACCCGAAGAAAGACCCTTGAAAAAAGGTCCGAAAGCGACGGCAGACGGTAAAGCGGAAGTTCCGAAATATACGGTTCCGCGACATTCTTTCCGCCGAAAACATTTCTTATGCAAAGGAAAATGACGGCAACGGATATTCCGAGAAGATATAAAAACAAGACCGTAGGAAAACCTCTCCGAGGGAAAAATATCGGGATAAACGCCGAGTAAACGGCTATTTTTGCGCCGCAGGACATAAAAGGTACGGCAAATACCGTTCTCTTTTTCTCTTTTTTCGAAAGTCCTTTTGTCGAAAGGATCGCTGGAACGGAACAGCCGAAACCTATAAGCAAAGGGATAACGCTCCGCCCCGAAAGTCCGATCTTTTTCATTACGCCGTCGAAAATGAGGGCGGCTCTCGCGGCATATCCCGATTCTTCGGCAAAGGAAAGGAACGCAAACAGAAAAAGCAGTACGGGGGCAAACGAAATTACGCTTCCGACGCCCGAAATTATCCCGTCACAGAAAAGAGACGCGACGGCTTTGTCCGTTCCTATATTCAGGAGAAATATTTCGGTATTTTCAGATAAAAAAGATACGAAACCGCCGACTTTTTCGGAAAGAAAACCTCCCAAAGGTCCGAAAGTAACATAAAAAACGGTGAAAATAAAAAATACGAAAAAAGGCAGAGCAAAATACCTGTCGCAAAGGATACCGTCAAGTTTTTCGGTAAGGCGGCGACGTTTTCCGTCTCCGTTTTTTACGCACGAAGCAACGGCGTTTTCCGCAAACGAAAAGAAAGCCGCCGCAACGTCTCCGTCAGAATCGGGAGGGAAAACGGCAGAAAAACCGTCCGAAAGTCCGAGTTTTTCGGTTACGGAACTGTTTTTCTCGGCAAAACAAAGCGCCGCGAAAGAAACGGGGATATCCGCTTTTTTGCAGACGCCGCGCAACAGGTTTTCGGCACGCGCAAAGCGGTCTTTCAGTTGACCGCGGAAAACTTCGGGTCTTTCCGTCTTCCGTTCGGACGCCTGTTTTTTTGCCTCCGCAACAAGGTTTTCAAGTCCCGTTCTTTTGACCGCGGACACTGAAACGACGGGCGTTTTCATTATTTCGGAAAGGCGGACAACATCGTTTTCGCCGCCGTTTTTTTTAACTTCGTCCGACATATTCAGGGCAATTACCGTCGGGATCTCAAGAAACGAAAGCCGCAGGGCAAGACAAAGCCCCCGTTTTATATCGGTTCCGTCGATAACGTTTATAACGCAGTCGCATTTTCCGCACAAGAGAAAGTCGGCGGTCGCCTTTTCCTCTTCGGTATACGGAGAAAGCGAATAGACGCCGGGCAGGTCGACAATCGAAATCCGTTTATCGCAGGCAAGTTTTCCGACCTTTTTTTCGACCGTAACTCCGGGGAAATTCCCGACTTTGCAACGGCTTGCGGTGAGACGGTTGAAAAGGGCTGTTTTTCCGCAGTTCGGGTTTCCGACAAGAGCGAAAATCATAATTTGCAGACAATATCCGCGGCATCTTCCGCCCGCAGAGCGACAACGGTTCCGATATCGAAAATCAGCGGTCCCCCGAAAGGTGCTTTTCCTTTTGCGGTGATCTTTGCACCCGAAAAAATTCCGATATCCAGAAGTCTGCGACGGAGTTTTCCGTTTTTCGGGAGAGAAACGACCGTCGCTTGTTTGCCCGTTTCAAGTTTGTCGAGAGTCATATTTTCCTTTCCGGGAAACTTTCACACCGAGATTGTAGCATGAAATCGTGTCCCTTCTGTGAAATTTTGAGACAGTAAAATTATAAAATATTGACTTTATGTTAAATTTATTGTATAATCAGGTGAATTGAAAAGGAGACTTATTATGGACACAGTACCTTTATGGGAAAAAGCACCTATCGAGGGAGAACACGACCCCGAAGACCCGTTTGAACCGTATTTGAAAACTTATTTTCTTGAAAGCGCCCCAGCGTGCGTTCTTATCTGTCCCGGAGGCGGATATGAATTCGTCTCGGAAGAACTCGAGGGAGACGCCGCGGCAAAGAAATTCAACGAAATGGGAATTTCGGCGGCATACTTAAATTACAGGGTATTCCCCTATACACAGCCCGACCAGATCTCCGACGCAAAAAGGGCGATGAGATATCTTCGGCATAACGCCGAAAAATTCGGTTATCCGAAAGATAAAATCGGCATTATGGGCTTTTCGGCGGGCGGACATCTCGCAGGCTGTACCGCGGTTCATTTCGAAGAGGAAGAAAATCCGAAAGATGACATCGACAGAGAAAGTTCGCGTCCCGATTTCCAGATACTCTGCTACCCCGTAATAACGACCGATATGTCCTTTGCGCACGCAGGGTCTATCATTGCTCTTCTCGGAAAACAACTTGAAAACGACGAACTTCTCGATTATTATTCGCTCGAAAAGCAGGTCACGTCGGATACACCTCAGGCGTTTATCTGGCACACCGCCTGCGACAGCGAAGTTCCCGTAAAAAATTCGCTTGAATACGCAAAAAGCCTTGCCGAACACAAAATCCCCGTGGAACTGCACATCTATCCTTTCGCGCCGCACGGACTTGCGTTCGGAAAATTCAGACATACCGAAAAATGGGTCGACGACCTTGAATGTTGGCTCAAAGACATAATACTTACCGACGAAGCGGCTCAATGAGCCGCTTTTATTTTATAAAACCGCTTATTGCAGAAGCAAGAACGAACGCGAGGCTTTGCCTGTATTCGGGGTCGGAAAGCAGGTTTTCGTCGGTTTTATTGCTGATAAACCCACATTCCACAAGGACCGACGGAACTTCCGAATTTTTCATTATATAAACGCTGTCGGGCGTCTGTTTGACTTCGCGAAGTCTTGAAGTGTAGGCCTTGAGCGAAATTTCCGAATGTATTTTCTCGGCAAGCAGTTTGCTTTCTTCGTTCTTCGTTCCGTAAAAGACCTGAAAACCTTTATCGTTTTCGGAAGTCGAAGAATTCATGTGGACCGAAACAAAAACAGAATCGGGATATTTTTCGGTAAAGGCAAGCCGTTTCAGGATATCTTTTCTTTTATGAAACCCCTCTTCCCCGTCGGTGTCGCAGTCTTCGGTTCGGGTAAGGACGGTTTTTATCCCCATATTTTCAAGGGATTCCGACAGCCGCAAAGACAAATCGAGGTTGAAATCCTTTTCGCATTTTCCCGAAACCGACAACGCTCCGCCGTCGTCGCCGCCGTGACCGGGGTCGATAATCACGACAAAACCACGTTCCGCCGCAGTCGGGACGGAAATTGCGGGTAAGAGAGATATAAGCAGCAGCAAAACCGCCGTAAAAACGAAAACAGGTATCTTTTCTTTCATAAAAGGGTCGCTCCGTTTCAGTTTCGTCACCAATTTGTCATTTTTTTATAAAGGATACCACTTGCAAATATTGCGGGCATCGTGTATAATTAAGTAGTATTATAAACTAAATGTATGCGAAGAAGAATTTCTTTATTCCGTATATTATTGGAGGTAAAATATGTTTTCAGCTGGTGATTTCAGAAACGGTCTGACTTTCGAAATGGACGGAAACGTTTATT
>CAKSQP010000036.1 GCA_934486965.1 uncultured Eubacteriales bacterium | reverse complement strand
GATATGCGACAGCATTATCCGGTGCTTTTGCCTTTTCTTGCACTCGAAAATCTTGTTTTGAAGTGCTACGCAGTTTCCATAGAAAGTGAGATTGCTTGTATTAAAGTCCATAATGCAGCAAGGCTGTCGCCTTGCATAGTTCCAGATAAGTATATGGTGATTTTATTGTGGAAACCAACACTTCTTCATCCGCCCTCAGCCTTTCTCTCCGCTTTTTTGTTGCCTAAAACCGCCGCTGACAGAAAAAAGTTTCGCCTTTTGCGGCTTTGGGGGAAAATACAGCGGATTGTGGAAACCGACACCTCTTCCTCCGCCCTCAGCCTCTCTGTTTTTTTTGTCTTATAAAACCTCTGACGGCAAAAACGCCTTACTCTCCCGTGACTGAAACCTGAAGTTTTGCCGCCCATAGGATAGGAGTTGAGTGCCGTCGCCCGCCTCCCCTCTACGGCAAGAATCTCATGCCCTGCCACCGCCGCCGAAAGACATGATTCCTCCGTCCGTTCGCGGCGGAATTTTTATTTTCAGCCGCCCCTCCCCGCCGACTTTTTACTGAAAAGGGCTATCATCTGCGAAAATTTTTCCGTCCCCTTGCTCTGCCCATCTTGCCCCTTGCTCTGCCTAAACCTTGCGGCGGCAATGTGCATTTCCGACCTCTGCGCTGCGATTTTTTCCGCCCGTCCGTATCCGTTCTCCTTTCCTCCGCCCCCCCGCTGCGGCAAAAAATCGGCGCCGAACTTTCAGCGCGGTACCCGTATTCAGCCCCCCTATTTCCCTCGCCGCGCTCCGGCAGACACAGAGCCGAAATTTTCCGTCCTCTCCGATGTCACCTATCGACTCTGCCCACCTTGCCCCCTTGCTCTGCCCATCTTGCCCCCCCTTGCTCTGTCTGTCCTCCGCAGGGGGAAACGACGGAATTCGCCGTTTTTCGACTTGCTTTTTTTCTCGGTATATGTTATTATAATAAATATAAAGAATTTGCGCGGAAATTTTCCGCGCCACAGGAGAGGGAAAATGAAAAAGTTTTTTTCGGAATTCAAAACATTTGCGCTCCGCGGCAACATGATAGACCTTGCCGTCGGCGTCATCATCGGCGGTGCTTTTCAGGGGATCGTCAACAGCTTTGTCGGCGACGTCATAAACCCGCTTTTAGGTCTTCTTTTTAAGGCGGACCTTTCGAATCTGTCGGTCACGATAAACTCGGTCGAACTGAAATACGGTTCGTTCATAAGCGCGGTCATAAACTTCCTGATTATGGCGTTTGTTATTTTCTGCTTTATCAAGGCTCTTAACGCTTTGGCGGAAAAGACAAAGAGGAAAAAAGACGAAGAACCGCCTGCCCCGACAACGAAAAAGTGTCCCTTCTGCATGAGCGAAATCTCGATAGAAGCGACCAGATGTCCGCACTGCACCTCGGTTCTTCCCGAAGACAAGGCAGAAGAAGCGGAATAATTTCCAAAATAACTGCAAAAACCGAAAAAAGGCTGTAAAATAAAAAAATTTTTACAGCCTCTTTCTTTTAACGGATAAAAAATCAGAGGGGGGGACCCTCCGAACCCCTACTCCCCGATCGGTCGTTTATCCGTTTTGCGTTCGGCGTGAGATGTTGCGCCCGCAGGGTGAGAGAAAAAGACATTTTTCGCGGTGCGGCGGGAGATTGGGAAACTGCACTGTTCGCCGTGAAGGTCGGGAGATGAGAGATACGGTCGGGCTTCGGTCGGAAAATGTATGGCGGAAACCGCGTCGGGGGGCTGAACCCCTTTTCCGTCGGGGCAAGCGGCAGGTGGCTTATTTTAGGTGCGCGTGCGAGGGGCTTGTTTCAGGCAAGCGGGCAGGTTGCTTGTTTTTTTGTGAGCGAGGGTCTTATTTCAGTGTGCGGGCAGGGGCTTGTTTCAGGCAGGCGGGCAGGTTGCTTGTTTTTTTTGTGAGCGAGGGTCTTATTTCAGTGTGTGGGCGGGGACTTGTTTTAGGTTCGTGGGCAGGGGCTTATTTTAGTACACAGGCATGGGCTTGTTTCAGGCTCGCGGGCAGTGGTCCGTTTTGCTGTCAACGGAAAGGGGACGCGGACTGACCCGACAGGCAGAGCAGAAACGAACTTTTATCGCCCGACCTCGACTCTTTTCGGGCTTTTTGTCGGGTGTCAGGCGGACTGTATCTTAAAAAGAAAAATCCATCGAAAATTTTCCTGCGGCACAACAGGTAGGTCGGCAGTTTTAGTACCTTTGATGTGTGAATATCTGCCTGAAAGCCCGGATTTCGGGCGGCAGACCGTAGGCTGTAAATATCCGTTCCTTTGTCGGAATAATAATTTTTCAGAACCCCGAAATTTTTTATTTGATTCTGTCACTTTTGCCGTTTTCGTTGCATCTTATTTACAGAACACATAAAGGGGGCGGCAGTATGGTTTTCAGCAGTACGGAATTTTTGTTTTGGTTTTTACCTTGTTTTCTTGTCGCCTATTTTTTAGTCCCCAACCGTCTGAAAAACGGCTGTATGCTTCTGTTCAGCCTGTTTTTCTATATTTGCGGGGTTATCGGAAATCCTGCTTATATCCCGCTTCTGCCGATTTTTATTCTTATCAACTACGGCGCGGCACGGCTTATCGGAAAGGGCGGAAAGCATAAAAAACTCTGGTTCGTACTTACGCTTATAATAAATTTCGGGAACCTTGCCGTCTTCAAATACGTTGATTTCATAACCGAAAACTTAAACGCGGCGTTTTCTCTTTCTCTTCCCGTTCTCGATCTTGCTCTTCCCGTCGGCATAAGTTTTTACACTTTTCAGAATTCGGCGTATATCGTCGACGTATATAAAGGAAAAATTTCCGCCGAAAAGAATATAATAAATTTTGCCGCGCATACGCTGATGTTTTCGCATCTTGTTTCCGGACCTATCGTCCGTTATCCCGATATTCAGTCGGAACTCCGCACGAAAAAGAAGATATCATGGGAGACGTTTTACGGCGGGATCATAACTTTTATTACGGGGCTTGCGTACAAGGTAATAATCGCGAACCGCCTCGGAGGTCTGTGGACGGCGGTCGGGAAGATAGGCTATGAATCGGTTTCGACTCCGATGATGTGGCTCGGAATTATTGCATATTCCCTGCAACTTTATTTCGATTTCTGCGGATATTCCCTGATGGCTGTCGGGCTCGGAAAAATGACGGGGTATACTTTGCCCGAAAATTTTAATTTGCCTTATATTTCAAAATCCATGACCGAATTCTGGCGGCGCTGGCATATAACGCTCGGCGCGTGGTTCAGGGATTATGTCTATATCCCGCTCGGCGGAAACCGTTGCGGAAAGGCAAGGACGTATTTCAATCTTCTGGTCGTCTGGCTGTTTACGGCGCTCTGGCACGGCGCAAATTGGAACTTCGTCCTGTGGGGACTTCTCCTGTTTGTCTGCATTGCGATCGAAAAGGCGGGATTATACAAAGTTCTCGACCGCTCAAAGGTCGCGGGACATATTTATATGGCGATCCTGATTCCCGTCCAGTGGCTTATTTTTGCCGTTCCCGATCTCGAAAAACTCGGCACGGCGTTCGGACGGCTCATAGGCGTCGGCGGCGTTAACGTCTATGCAGGCGATTTCGCAAAATATCTGTCGCAATACGGAGTTTATGTGTTTGCGGGACTGCTTTTCGCAACCGGTCTTCCTGCGTTTTTCTATAAAAAGATACGGACGCGGAGTTTTGAATATCTGTTGCTTGCTGTCACCTTTGCATATTCCGTTTACTGCATATTCAAAGGAATGAACGACCCGTTCATGTATTTTAATTTCTGAAGGTGTAAAAATGAAAAAAAAGATTATATGTCTTGCCGCCGCCTGCGCGGTGTTTGCCGTCTTTGTCGTCGCAGGTCTTTGGCTTTACGGATTTATCACTGTCGATAACGGAAAGATCGAAATAATCACGGACGGGGCGAATTCAATAAAAACAGTCGGCGTTGTCGGGCTGAAAAACGAAGAAAAAGAAAAACCCGACGATACGGATAAAAACGGGACGGAAGAGCCGCCGAAAAACACGGAAACGCCGCCCAAAAATACGGAAACGCCGTCAAAAGATAACGAAAAACCCGCAGTGAAACCCGAAAAACCCGCGCCCGACGTCAGTTCGTCGGAAGGCTTTGTTTCTGCACCCGACGGCTATTTTGACGACGCGCTGATAATCGGCGACAGCCGCGCCGAGGATCTCAAGTATTACGGCAAGATAGACGGTGCAGACTTTTTCACCGTCGTCGGTCTGAGTATTTACAATATCGAGAAAAAAACAGCGACGGTCGGCGGGGTCGAGACGAATATAATAAACCTGCTGACAAACAAAAAATACGGAAAAATATATATTATAACAGGGGTAAACGAGTGCGGCTACAACGTAAAGCAGACCGTAAAAAAATACGGGGCGTTTATTGATAAAGTAAAAGAACTTCAGCCCGACGCGATAATCTACGCAAACGCGAATATCCATATCACGAAAAAAGAGTCGGACAAGAATATCTACGACTGCAACAACGGAAGCCTGAACGCCTTAAATGAGGGGATAAAGGGGCTTGCCGACAACAAAACCGTTTATTATCTTGACGTAAATCCGATATTCGACGATGAAAACGGAAATCTGCGCGCCGATTATACGGGAGACGGAACGCATCTTTACGCAACATATCCGATCAAATGGGCAGACTGGCTGAAAAATAACGTTATCGTAAAATAGCAGTCTGCGGGGGACGAAATGACGGAAAAAATCAGAACGGAACGGTTCTGCTCCGCGATTTATGAGATGAAAGGCGATATGTACGCCGTTGCGGTGAGCATTCTGAAAAATAAAGAAGACGCAGAAGACGCCGTTCAGCAGACGCTCTATAAGGCGTACGAACGGCTTGACACTTTGCGGTTTTCCGAAAAATTCAGACCGTGGATAATGAAGATTCTCACGAACGAGTGCTACGCCGTTATCCGAGGCAGAAGGCAGACCTTGCCGTCGGAAAATATCGAAGATATGCCCGACAGAGAACCTGAGACCGAAGAAAAAATAACTCTCTGGGAAACGGTTTCCCGTCTTAAAATAGAACAAAGAACGGTCGTTTTGCTGTTTTACTATCAGGATCTGTCGATAAAAGAGATCTCAAAAGTCCTCGGAATTTCCGAAGATACCGTAAAAAAGAGACTTTCAAGAGCGCGCGACGCATTGAGACAAAGCCTTGAGGAGGTGTAACCGTGAACAAATTTGACCGAAAACTGAAAAATCTTATCAAAAAGGAAGTGCCCGAACTTCCCGAAGACGTTTCCGAGAGAATAGACCGCACGGTCGAAAATCTCTGCGCACCGAAAAAGAAAAAGAACAGAGTTCTTCCCGTTCTCGGCAGAGTGGCGGTCATTGCCGTTCTTGTCATGATAATTCTGCCGAATATCAGCCGCGACGTCGCTTATGCGATGCTCGATGTCCCCGTTCTCGGGGATATCGTGAAAGTCGTCACTGTCTGGGAACTTCACGAAAACAACGACCGCACCAATGAAAACGTAAGACTTCCCGAAATTTCCGGCTCCGACGGGATAAAGGAACTTATAAGCGGAATAAACAAGGATATACAGGATAAAGCGTCGGAAAAAATGCAGATATTCGAAAAAGACAGCGCCGAACTTACCGAAGCGCATTTTTCGCTTTCCGTCGACTATGACGTCGTGACCGATACCGACGACTGGTTCACCCTCAAATTTATGATAAGCGAGGCTTCCGGAAGCAGCAACCTCGAACAGACTTTCTATCATATCGATAAAAAGCACTGCCGCAGGGTAACGCTGTCAAATCTCTTCAAAAAAGATTTCGATTATGTCACGGTCTTTTCCGATTATATATACGAACGTATAAAAGAAGAAATGGCGGAAAATTCCGAGGTCATGTACTGGACCAAGGAAGACTCTTCGTATTTCAAATACGAGGGGATAAATGCCGAGCAGAATTTCTACTTTAACGCAGACGGCGACCTTGTTATCGTTTTCGACAAATATCAGATAGCACCGGGGGCTATGGGGTGTCCCGAATTCGTAATTCCGAAATCCCTTTATGAAGGAAATTTGGCAGAGTAGGTAAAGCGACAGTTTACTGCGGTTGAAAACCGAGGAACCTCCGACAGGGCGGAAAAGGGAGACCCGAAAAGCGTCTGCGTCGGGCGATAAAAGTTCAAATTCTTCGCCGTACGACCGCCCCGCTCTCAAAACCCGACGGCAAAATTTGCGCGTTTCGCATATTATTTTGTTTCTGTGACAAAGTTTAGGGTTTATGACAAAAAGGTGACGGCGAAGTGCGAAAAACGAGGTTTTTATTTCTTAAAAACTATAATTTTTATATTTCCCGAACGATTTTTACAGTGATTTTTTGTTGATATTATAACATTTTCCTGACTTTTAGCGAACTTTGTAAAAGTTTCACCGAATTTTCTCGAAATGACACACTTTCGACACCGAAACCCTATTATTTACATTTGTGTTATGATATTATTAGAGAGAAGAATGTGGACTTTCTCGGCCGGAAAGACAATCTTAAACTACACTAAAAGGAAGAAAATCCAATGACAGAAAAACACAATCTTAAAATTTTAATTCTTGACGAACAGGACGGGTTCAAATCTTCCTGTAAAGAGAAATTTTTGGAGTTTGGGTACAGGAATATCGAAACTACCTGCGATGTGTCTCTTGCTCTCGACCAGATTAAAAGAGAAATGGTAAATATCGTCATTTTTGATGTCATTCTTTCAAAGACAGACGGCCTTGAGTTTATGCGTCGCGTTTCGCAGATGTCCCTTCACAAGAAGCCGATTTTTATTGTCTGTTCCTCGATCGCGGTCGATTCGGTCGTCTCCGAAATGATGTCGCTCGGAGTCGACTACTATATGATGAAGCCCGTATCTTTCGACGTACTTAACGAAAGACTCGATATGCTCTTTCCCGAAGAGACCGAAGAAAAGAAAGGCAGGATCTTTTCGAAAAAACCGCCGAGAAGCCGCGAAGATCTCGAATTCGAACTTGAGCGCAGGGTGACCTCGGTGATTTCCGAAATAGGAATTCCCGCCCATATCAAAGGATATCAGTATCTCCGCAATGCGATAATGATGTCGATAAAAACGCCCGACGCGATAAACGCCGTGACGAAAATAATATATCCGACGATAGCGAAGATGTACGAAACGTCCCCGTCCCGCGTCGAACGGGCTATAAGACACGCGATAGAAGTCGCTTGGTCGAGAGGAAATATCGACACTCTCGACAGCCTTTTCGGATATTCTGTCGACGATAACCGCGGCAAACCGACGAATTCGGAGTTCATCGCGATAATTGCCGACTTCATACGCCTCGAGAGCATGGAATTCAAAAGCCTTGCAACAGCCCAGATGGCGTCATAACAAAACATTCTCCCGATTTCGGACAGAGCCGTAAAAACATTTGTTTTTGCGGCTTTGTTTGTTTTTGAGGTGGCGAATATTCAAACTTTCTATACAGGTTCTTTACTTTTTTTGTTTGTTATGTTATACTTAAAATGAGAAAAAGCGAGGTAAATTTATGATAGAAAAATTAAAGCAACTTGCCGAAAAATACGACGGGATAAAGGAAAGCCTTTCCGATCCCGCGGTCGTTTCGGATATGGAAAAATATACTTCTTTGATGAAAGAATATAAAAATCTTACGCCGATAGTAGAAAAATTCAGGGAATATGAAGATGTTTCCCTTGCAGTGACCGAGGCGGAGGAACTTCTTGAGACGCCCCTTGAAAAGGATTTCAAGGATATGGTCGAGGAGGAATATTTTTCCGGAAAAGAAAAACTCGTAAAACTTGAAGAAGAACTTAAAATTCTGCTTTTGCCGAAAGACCCGAACGACGAAAAAAACGTTATTATGGAAATAAGAAGCGGCGCGGGCGGGGAGGAAGCGGCGCTTTTCGCGGCGTCGCTTTACAGAATGTATTCGATGTACGCCGAAAAGAAAGGCTATAAGACCGAGGTCCTTTCCCTTAACGAGACGGAACTCGGCGGCATTAAGGAGATAAGTTTTTCTGTCATGGGCGAGGGCGCTTACAGCCGTCTTAAATTCGAAAGCGGCGTTCACCGCGTCCAGCGCGTCCCCGAAACCGAATCGCAGGGCAGGATACACACCTCTACCGTCACCGTCGCAGTCCTTCCCGAAGTCGACGAGGTCGAATTTGAAATAAACCCCGCAGACCTGCAGATAGAAACGCACCGTTCGGGCGGCGCGGGCGGACAGCACGTCAACAAGACCGAATCGGCAATAAGGATAATCCATATCCCGACGGGCACGGTCGTCGACTGTCAGGACGAACGCAGTCAGTATAAAAACAAGGAAAAAGCGATGAAAATTCTCCGTTCGAGAATTTATGAAAATATGTGCAGAGAACAGAACGAAAAGATCGCGGGCGAGAGGAGAAGTCAGGTCGGAACGGGCGACAGAAGCGAAAGGATCCGCACCTACAACTTCCCGCAGGGAAGAGTCACCGACCACCGCATAGGGCTTACGCTTTACAAACTTCTGCAATTTATGGACGGCGACCTCGACGAGGTCATCGACGCTTTGATAACGACGGCGCAGGCGGAAAAACTGCGTGCCGGAGAATGATATGAAAAAAGAAAAAAGCACACTTTTCGGGATAATTATAAGACTTTTGATAAGCCTCGTTTCGGCGTGCGCCGCGGCGGGACTGTGCCTGTGTATTCCCTTTAACGCGGCAAACCCCGCGTCGCTCGAAAGCATGACTTTCGGCTTTCCTTTCAGGTCTCTTTCTATGACTTCGAGCGCGGTCGTCAGCGAATATTTCTTTCCGCTGAAAATTTTCCCGTGGGCGAACGGTGCAGAGTTCGTCAGTTTCAACGTTGTTGAATTTCTTCTTTCCGCGGCGTTCTTTTTCGTTATTTTCGCGGCGGTCCTTATCTCGGTTTTTTTAATAAAGAGGCGCAGAAAATGAAAAAGGCCGTTTCCGTTTTTCTGTTGCTCGCGCTTCTGCCGACGCTTTTTACGGGGTGTTCGGCGGGGAAAACCGCGGGCGGGAAAATTGTCTGCACCGCTTTCCCGCAGTATGATTTTATAAAGAATATCACAGGTTCGGACGACGGTGTTTTGTTGCTTGCCGACAACGGTGCCGACCTGCACAGTTACGAAATGACGCCCGAAGATATTGTTGCGATTTCGGGGGCGGATATCCTTGTAACGGTCGGCGGAGAATCGGATAAGTGGGCGTACGACGCGGTTTCGGCACTCGGAAAAGAGGGGGTCGAAGTCGTCGGTATATGTTCTTTCTGCCCGCTTATCGAAGAAGAACACGAGGGACATGACCATGAAGACGAAGAGTTTGACGAACACGTCTGGCTTTCTCCCGTGAACGCTGTAAAAATTACCGAGGGGCTTTGCGAAGTGCTTTCGGAAAAATATCCCGAAAACGCTGAAAAATATAAGAAAAACGCAGAAAACTACATTGAGAAATTAAAAGAACTCGATAAAAAGTTCCGAACCTTAAATAAGGGCGAAATGATAGTTGCCGACAGGTTCCCGTTTGTATATTTCGCCGAAGAATACGGATTTCCGTATGTTGCGGCGTTCGAGGGCTGCTCCGCCGAGGCGGAGGCATCTTTTGAAAAGATGGCGGAACTCGTGACCGCGGCAAGAGAAAAAAATATAAAATATATTTTCAAAACGGACAATTCGACTTTCGGACTTGCCGAAAAGGTCGCGGAAACGGTCGGGGGAGAGGTCTTAACGCTCCGTTCGATGCAGTCGGCGACCGAAGAGGAGATAAAAAACGGGTTTTCCTATCTCTCGGCAAGCGAGGAAAACTACGAAAACTTGAAAAAGGCGTTCGGTGCGGACGAATAAAAAAGCAGGACGGCAGTATTGCCGTCCTGTTTTATGCTGTTCAGTTCAGTTCGAAATGGTCGGGTCGTATCTTTTTATCCTTGAAGAAAAATTCTCTGTCCCGTTCCCCGACTTCGCGGAGAATTCTGCACGGGTTTCCGACCGCTACGACGTTTGAGGGGATATCCTTTGTTACGACGCTTCCCGCTCCGATAACTACGTTGTCGCCTACCGTCACGCCCGGAACGATAACCGCTCCCGAACCTATCCAGCAGTTTTTGCCGATTTTTACGGGTGCGTTATATTGAAGACCTTTCTGCCGAAGCTCGGGGAGAATTGGGTGTCCTGCTGTCGCAACGGTAACGTTCGGTCCGAACATCGTATAATCGCCGACATAAATATGGGTGTCGTCGACAAGTGTCAGATTGAAATTTGCGTAAACAAATTTTCCGAAATGAATATGTTTTCCGCCCCAATTTGCGTGAAACGGCGGCTCGATATAACAGCCCTCGCCGATTTCGGCAAAGAGATTTTTAAGGATTTCTTCGCGTTTTTTTGCCTCTGTCGGACGGGTCGCGTTATAATCGTAAAGCATATCGAGTCTTTCTGTCTGCAACGGGACAAGGTTGGGGTCGCTCGGATAGTAAAGGTCGCCGTTGTGCATTCTTTCCGTAAGTTCTTTAAGTTCCATTTTCAGTCCTCCGTTATTATGTTATCCGCGAGTATTTCGGGAAAATTTTTCATGCTGTCTTTTTCGGAAAGCGTCCTTATGACGCGGCAGGGAACGCCTGCGGCAAAACTTCCGCTCGGGATATCGCGGGTAACGACGCTCCCCGCGCCGATAACGCAGCCGTCGCCTACCGTCACTCCCGGACAGACCGTGACCGAAGCGCCGAGCCAGCAGTCGTTACCTATGTGCACGGGTTTTGCATAGCAAAGATGTTTTTTTACGCCGCCCGCCGTCATGATTTCGCGCCTTTCGTTCGGGAGCATCGGGTGGACGGGCGTCACAATGGTCACATTCGGTCCGAAATTGCAGTTGTCGCCTATCGTTACTTCGGCGTCGTCCTGAATTGTCAGGTTGAAATTTCCGAAAAAGTTTTTTCCGATTTTAGTGTGTCTGCCGTAGTGGAAAGCGATAGGTCCCTGAATAAAACCTCCGTCTCCGAATTCTCCGATTATCTCGGAAAGAATTTCGGCGCGCTTTTCCGTTTCGTCTTCGTGAGTGTTGTTATAATCGACATTGAGGTTGTGCGTTTTGAGTTTTATGGCTTTGAGTTCGGGGTCGGCGGGGGAAAACAAAATCCCCGCTCTGATTTTTTCTTCTTCTTTCATTTTCTTCCCTCCGCTTGAATTATACCCGTTTTTTGCGGCAGTGTCAAGAAAAAAAGGCAAAAAAAATACGCCCCTGCGGGCGGAAAATATCGGGATTTTTTTAACGGACGAAAAGGGCGATAAAAAGAAGTCCCGCAATTGCAAGTCCTGCGGTTATCGCGGTGAGGATCTTCGAATGGTTTTCTTCGTTCGTTTCCTTGTTTATTTCGGGGAAAATTCCGCAACGGTCAAGCATTTCAACGTAATATTCCATATATATCCCTCCTTTTTACATCTATATTTTACTCCGCTGCGGAAAGGAAAACTATCATGCGGGAGTAAATATATTGTAAAATGGAAGTAAATTGACTGACGGACGCGCGGGCGGCAACGCAGTATACTGCGAAGGCAGAGGGGACCTGTAAATTATTTACAGGTCCCCTCTGCCTTTTTTCCGCGACGCGGAAATTGCCGCCCGCAGATCTCGGAAAAAAACGGGCGTACGGATATTAACGGTTCTTCGCCCGACCTCTATTTCAGCGGCTTTTTGGCGGGAACGCCGTTTCTCCTCGGATATTTTTCGGGAGTTTCGGCAATCTTCCTTATTATAACGAGGTTCCGCTCTTCGTCTCCGAAAATTTTTTCGACCTTGCCGCCGAGCGTTTTTATCGCTGTTTCCGCGTCTTTTATTTCGTTTTTCGCTTCTTTTGATTTATAGGCGGCGAAAACTCCGCCGACCTTTACAAACGGCAGACATAATTCCGAGAGGGTCGCGAGATTTGCGACCGCGCGCGAAACGGCGACATCAAAAGTCTCTCTTTTTTCGGTCCTTGCATATTCCTCGGCTCGGACGGTCAGAATATCGGTGTTTTCAAGGTGCAGTCTTTCTTTTACCGACCTTGTGAACGCAAGTTTTTTGTCGAGGGAATCTATTAAAGTAAAGGAAACTTCGGGAAGAAAAACAGCGAGCGGAAGCCCCGGAAATCCTGCTCCCGTTCCGACGTCAAGACACTTTTGCCCCGCGGTGAAAATGTCGGCACGGAGCGGAAGAAGACTGTCGGCAAAATGCTTTTTTGCGGAAAGCGCAGGGTCTGTCACCGCCGTTAAGTTTACGTTTTTATTATAGTCGCAGAGCATTTCGTAAACGACCGAAAGCGACTCTGCTTTTTCTTCGGTAAAAGGGATATTTTCTTTTTTCAGTTCTTCTGAAAGCAAGGTCTTAAAATCAGTCATAAACGCACTCTTTTCAACGGTTTTTACTAATTATACAGTAAATTTTACGGCAAGTCAAGATATTGACAAAAGTGTGAAAAAATGGTACAATCAAGAAAAAAAACAAGGTGTGATATTATGTATAGAAACGAATATATAACGCTCCCCGAGGGTAAAATCTGTTTTTACGCGTGGGAAGCGGAAAATCCTTTCTGCGTTTTGCAACTTTGCCACGGAATGAGCGAGCATCTCGGCAGATACGACGAATTCGCGTCGACTCTTGCCGCGG